>NZ_JANPEO010000027.1:0-3096 GCF_031422975.1 Nocardioides sp.
CCTTCCACGAGCACGACCCGGTGCAGTTGACGCCGTGCGTGGAGCGGACGACCTTGTCATGACTCCACCGGTCCCGGTAGAAGTCGTCGGCCTCGCGGCCTCCGACCTGCGACAGGGTGCGCAGGTCCTCTGAGATCTTCCCCTTGGTGAAGAACCGACGGCTCCGCACGAGTGCAGCCGCCAGGGGGCCGTCCATGCCGATGTCCCTGCTCAAGGTGCAACCTGTTCGTTGGCGGTGCGGCGGACGATGGTCAGGGTGAGCACGAGCGTGAGGGCAGCCGTGACCGACAGCATCCACAGGCCGATGGCATAGGAGTCGGTCTGGCCGTAGACGTAGCCCATGATCAGGGGTGGCACGAAGCCGCCGAGTCCCCCGGCGGCGCCGACCAGTCCCGTCACGCCCCCGACCCGGCCCGGTTCCGTGACCTTGGCGACCAGGGCGAACGTGCCGCCGCTCCCCGCCCCGAGGGCAGCAGCCATGGCGAGGAACGCGACGGTGCCGACACCGTCCAACGGTGGCGTCCCGGCCGAGACGGCCGCACCCACGGCGACCACGCCGTACGCCGAGGCCAGGACCGGCACCGCGCCGAACTTGTCGGAGAGCCAGCCACCGATCGGCCTCATGATCACGGCGACCACCACGAAGCCGGCCATCCGGTTGGCGGCGTCGGCCGGGGTCAGACCGTGCGCGGTCTTGAGGTACGCAGGCAGGTAGACTGAGAAGGCGACGTAGCCGCCGAACGCGACGGCGTACAGGATGCACGCCTGCCACGTGATCGGCAGCCGCGCGTTCGCGTTCAGCCGGCTTGCCAGGCTGGTGGTCGGCAGCACGCGCCCGGGGGCATCGCGCAGGAAGACCCAGGCCACCACGGCATACGCCGCAAGCACGGCGGCGGTGATCAGGAACGGCGCCTTCTCACCCTGGTTGGTGAAGAGCTTCACCGTCGTCAGCGCGCTGATGGCCGTTCCACCCATGCCCGCCCCGAAGACCCCGATGGCCAGGCCCCGGCGCTCCGGCGGGAACCAGGCGTTGACGAACGGGACGCCGACCGCGAACACGGTGCCGGCGATGCCGAGGAAGAACCCGCCGACGAGCAGCAGCGCGTAGGAGTCGAGCGCGAAGAATGCGATGAACAGGACCGGCAGGACCGTCACGGCGGAGATGATCGGGAACATGATCCTGCCGCCGAAGCGGTCGGTCAGCGCCCCCACCACGATGCGGCCCAGCGAGCCGACGAGCACCGGCACCGCCACCAGGAGCGCGACGTCGGACTGATTCAGGGTGCCGAGCGCACCCGAGTCGCGGAACATCGGACCGAGGGGGCTGATCAGCGCCCACGCCCAGAAGTTGACCGCGAAGCCGATGGTGGCCAGGGCCAACATCAGTCCAGGGGACCTGTGGTCAGGGAGGACCTGAGTGTCGGTGGGTGAGACGGCACCGCTCATCTGGCGGCTCACCTGACGATCGCAACGGGACAGTGGGCACGGCACAGCACTTCGTGGCTGACCGAACCGAGCAACATCCCCGCAAAGGCCCCGCGTCCGCGCGAGCCGGCCACCACCAGGGACGCCGTCGCCGACGCATCCACCAGAGCCTGCCCGGGGGCCACCGGGATCGCCTCCTCGAGGATGGTGACGTCCGGATGGTCGGTGCGCACACCGGCCACGCTCTCGCTCAGCAGCAGCTGCCCGTCCTCCATCGTGGTGCCGATGGTCTCCGGCAGCCGCCCCTGGCGGTCCATCAGGACCCGGACGCCCTTCCACGCATGCACGGCGACGACCACCTCACCCGTCAGCTCGGCGCGGCGACAGGCGAACTCCAGCGCGGCCGCGCTGTCTCCGGCGCCGTCGATCCCGACGACGATCCGCGCCATCGGCAGCCGTGCGCCTTCGCGGACGACCACCACGGGACAGGATGCGTGCCTGGCCACGTGGTGGCTCACGGAGCCGATCAGGGCCTCGGCGACACGCCCGTGACCGTGGCTTCCGACCACCACCAGCGAGGCAGAGCGGGCCGCCTCGAGAAGCACGAGCACGATGGTGCCCGAGTGGCGCTCCAACACACCCTGCGCTCCGGCCTCCTTCAGGACTTGCTCCACGTGCGCGGCCTGCTCGCCCTGCGTGTCCCGCTGAGGTGCCAGCCACTGCGCCTCGTACAGGTCGTCCACCATCACGGCCCTCACCGGCAGGCCCTGCATCGCCGCGGTCCTTGCCGCCCAGACCAGGGCCTGTTCCGCCTCAGGCGAGCCGTCATAGCCGACGACGATGTCTTGATTGGTTGCGTCCATGCCCCGAGAGTGACGTGGCACGACCCCGGACGGCAGGGTCATTGGTCCCGCATCTGAGGGCAGGACGGCCGCGCGAAGGTCGGCCGGGTCGCCTCGAGCGCGACCTCAGTCGATCGGGACCCGCTCGCCGTACGACGGGACCACGGCGCACCATCCGAGCTCACCGCCGATCCGCTCGGCCAGCCGAGCCGCCGAGTGCGCCTCGCCGTGGACGACGTAGACGGTGCGTACGGCTCGGGCCCGTGACCGTGCCCGCGGCGCCGAGGAAAGTCAGCGCAGGGACGGTCACGTCGACCGGAACCGGATGCCGACGACACCCGGGACCGCGGTCGCCAGGGCCACGGCCAGCTCCTGCTCCGACTCGACCTCCGGACCGTCGATGACGGCGACACCATCGATCACGTCGACCAGCCAGTCGTAGCCGGCCTGCCGGAACAGCTCGTCGATCTCAGACTCGATCTGCACGTCGGGGCGCGCCAGCACCTCGATGATGTCTCGCCGGCTGACCACGCCGACGAGGCGGCCGTGGTCGACAACCGGAAGGCTCTTGACGGCGGAGCTGGTCAACAGCTCCGCGGCCACGGCCAGATCGGTGTCGCCGGTGACCGTCAGGGCGTGCGTGCTCATGACGTCGGCAACCTCGGCATGGAACGGCGCCGCGGTGAGGCGGACGGGGATCTCGTGGGACCGCTGGTCGGGCACGACCATCTCCCTGATGACGTCGGCCTCGCTGACCACTCCCACCAGGTGCCCCGCCGAGTCTGTGACCGGCATGGCCGAGAACTCGTGCTTGCCCAGCAACTCGATG
>NZ_JANPEO010000028.1:0-1783 GCF_031422975.1 Nocardioides sp.
GTCGACGACGCAGCCCTGGCGCAGGCCCTGCAGAGCGGCCTGCTCTTCGGCGTCGCCGCCCAGGTCGACGGCATGGTGGCGCGGATGATTGCCGAGCTCGGTGTGCAGACGGCCGACGTGAATGTCATTTCAACGGGGCACCTGGCGCCACTCGTACGCGAGGAATGCTCGTGTTTCACGGCCGATTCACCATGGTTGACGTTGCAGGGATTGCGCCTCGTCTTCGAGCGCAATGCCTGATCCTTCATTCCGTTTCGGACGGGAGTTGCCATCGGCCACTACCGGGGTCTTTACTGTGGTTTGCATTTCCACACCCCCGAGCTTTATGTGAGGAATACCAATGGCACAAAAGGTCAACATCACTCTGGTCGACGATCTCGATGGGAGTGGGGCCGATGAAACGCTCACTTTCGGTCTGGACGGCACGACGTACGAAATCGATCTCAACGACAGCAATGCCGCTGCTCTGCGCGACGCGCTGAGTGGCTATGTCGGCCACGCCCGCAAGGTGAGCGGCGGCGCCCGCCGCGGCCGCAAGGCTGCCGCCTCGCCTTCCAACACCAGGGACGTGCGCGAGTGGGCCAAGGGTCAGGGCATGGATGTGTCCGAACGCGGCCGCATCTCCGGCGACGTGCAGCAGGCCTACGACGCCGCTCACTGAGCGAACCTGTTCGACGGCGCCGCGCTCCTCACGGGGGAACGCGGCGCCGTACGGCATTGAGCCCCGCGGTGTCCGTGTTCGCTGTCAGCGGACGCCTCGGCTACGGCTTTGGGAACACGTAGGGTGGAGTCGGGCGTTGAGCCCATTGTTCGCCTGACGACTCTGCTTGCGCAGGGAAGCCTGACGCGGACCACAGACGTGAAGGAGCGCACATGTTCGAGCGGTTCACCGACCGAGCCCGGCGAGTTGTCGTGCTGGCCCAGGAAGAGGCCCGCATGCTCTCCCACAACTACATCGGGACCGAGCACATCCTGCTCGGCCTCATCCACGAGGGCGAGGGCGTCGCCGCGAAGGCCCTCGAGTCCCTCGACATCTCCCTGGAGGCCGTGCGCGCCCAGGTCGAGGAGATCATCGGCCAGGGCCAGCAGGCGCCGTCGGGGCACATCCCCTTCACGCCGCGCGCCAAGAAGGTGCTGGAGCTCTCGCTGCGCGAGGCCCTGCAGCTCGGCCACTCCTACATCGGCACCGAGCACATCCTGCTCGGTCTCATCCGCGAGGGCGAGGGCGTCGCCGCCCAGGTGCTGCAGAAACTCGGCGCCGACCTCAACCGGGTCCGCCAGCAGGTCATCCAGCTGCTCAGCGGGTTCCAGGGCAAGGAGTCGACCACGGCCGGCGCCCAGACCAGCGGTGCCGGGGGCGAGGTGCCATCGAGCTCGCTCGTGCTCGACCAGTTCGGGCAGAACCTCACCCAGGCCGCGCGCGAGGGCAAGCTCGACCCCGTCATCGGGCGCGAGCAGGAGATCGAGCGCGTGATGCAGATCCTGTCGCGCCGCACGAAGAACAACCCTGTCCTCATCGGCGAGCCCGGCGTCGGCAAGACCACGATCGTGGCCGGCCTGGCGCAGGACATCGTCAAGGGCAACGTGCCCGAGACGCTCAAGGACAAGCAGATCTACACCCTCGACCTCGGCGCCCTGGTCGCCGGTTCCCGCTACCGCGGTGACTTCGAGGAGCGCCTCAAGAAGGTGCTCAAGGAGATCCGGACCCGCGGCGACATCGTGCTGTTCATCGACGAGATTCACACCCTCGTCGGCGCCGGTGCGGCCGAGGGCGCGATCGACG
>NZ_JANPEO010000029.1:0-18099 GCF_031422975.1 Nocardioides sp.
GCGATGGCCGCCATGGAGACCCATCGCGACCTCATCGCGGGGGAGACCCTTGCGGGTTATCTCGCTCGCCGTACGGGCGCAGCCGCGGCGACCGAGGCGATGGAGACCACGGCCGAAGCGCTGGAGCAAGGCGGAGAAGAGGCGGGCGACAACTACGCGGTCGCGCTCGACCACTGGCTCGCCAGCGGTGCCCCCGACCTCGAGGACCGGGCACCCGCGACGCTGGCCGAGCTCGGGCTGAGCGTCGGTACGGACGCGTTGATGACGTCGCTGTCCGGAGGGCAGGCCGCGCGCGTGGCGCTCGCCGCGCTGCTGCTCAGCCGCTTCGACATCGTGCTGCTCGACGACCCCACCAACGACCTCGACCTCGACGGGCTCGAGCGACTCGAGTCGTTCGTCCGCGGACTGCGCGCGGGTGTCGTCCTCGTCTCGCACGACCGGGAGTTCCTCGCCCGCTGCGTCACCCGCATCGTCGAGCTCGACCTGGCCCAGCAGCAGGTCGCGGTCTACGACGGCGGCTACGACGCGTTCCTCGAGGAGCGGGCGGTCGCCCGGCGGCACGCGCGCGATGCCTACGACGAGTTCGCGGACAAGAAGGCCGACCTCGTGGCCCGGGCACGCACGCAGCGCGAGTGGAGCTCCCAGGGCGTCCGCAACGCGATGAAGAAGTCGCCCGACAACGACAAGATCCGGCGCAAGGCGCAGACCGAGTCCTCGGAGAAGCAGGGCCAGAAGGTGCGCCAGATGGAGTCGCGGATCGCGCGCCTCGACGAGGTCGAGGAGCCGCGCAAGGAATGGACGCTGAAGTTCGACATCGCCGCCGCGCCCCGCTCGTCGAGTGTCGTCGCGACCCTCGACGCGGCGACCGCGCGCCTGGGCGACTTCGTGCTCGGCCCCGCCTCGCTGCAGGTCACCGCGGGCGACCGGATCGCGATCACCGGCCCCAACGGCGCCGGCAAGACGACGCTGCTCCGGCTGCTTCTCGGCCACACCACGCCCGACGAGGGGCGCGCGTCGATGGGCGCCACCGTCGCGGTCGGCGAGATCGACCAGGCGCGCACCTCGCTCGCCGAGGACCTGCCCCTCGGCGACGCCTTCGAGGCCGCGGTCCCGTCCATGACCGCGGCGGAGGTACGCACCCTGCTGGCGAAGTTCGGGCTCAGGGCCGACCAGGTCGCCAGCCTCGTCGTGCGGCTCTCCCCCGGGGAGCGGACCCGCGCCGCGATGGCACTGCTCCAGGCCCGCGGGGTCAACCTGCTCGTCCTCGACGAGCCCACCAACCACCTCGACCTGCCCGCGATCGAGCAGCTCGAGCAGGCGCTCGAGTCCTACGACGGCACGCTGCTGCTCGTCTCGCACGACCGCCGCCTGCTGGCGAACGTCCAGCTCGACCAGCGGTGGGAGGTCGACGCCGGGCAGGTGACCGTGCGCTGAGTCAGATGCGCTCGATGATCGTCCCGGACGCCTGGGCGCCGCCGGCGCACATGGAGACCAGCGCGGTCGAGGCGTCGCGGCGTTCCAGCTCGTGCAGCGCCGTGGTGAGGAGCCGGGTGCCGGTCGAGCCGACGGGGTGACCGAGGGCGATGGCGCCACCGTTGACGTTGATCTTGTCGGGCGGGACGCGGTGGACCGAGGCCCACGACATCACGACGCCCGCGAAGGCCTCGTTGACCTCGCAGAGGTCGAGGTCCGAGATCGACATCCCGGCATCGGCGAGCAGGCGCTCGGTCGCCTGGACGGGACCGTCGAGGTGGTAGTAGGGATCGGCTCCGACCAGGCAGGACGCGACGATCCGGGCGCGGGGACGCAGTCCGAGCGATGCCGCCAGCGACGAGTCCATCAGCAGCAGCGCCGACGAGCCGTCGGAGATCTGGGACGATGTGCCGGCCGTGTGCGTGCCGCCTTCGAGCACCGCCTTGAGGCCGGCCAAGGCGTCGAGTGACGTGTCGCGGACGCCCTGGTCGGTGTCCACCAGCCGTGTGGAGCCGGTGGGGGCGCCGTCCGCGTCGAGCACGGGAGCGGGCACCGCGAAGACCTCCCGGACGAACCGTCCCTCGTCGAGAGCGATCCGGGCCTTCTGCTGCGACCACAGCCCGAACTCGTCGACGTCGGCGCGCGAGAACCCGCGGTCGCGGACGATGCGGTCGGCCCCCTCGAACTGGTTGGGCAGGTCGATGTCCCACGACGAGGGCCGCGGGTCGCCGGTGCCGGGCGGCACGTTGGCGCCCAGGCCGACGCGAGACATCGACTCCACTCCGCACGCGATGCCGGCGGCGATGGCTCCGCCGGCGATCATCGCGTTGATCAGGTGCGTGGCCTGTTGGGCCGAGGAGCACTGGGCGTCGACCACGGTGGACGCGACCTCGTTGGGCAGCCCGGCGTGCATCCAGGCGCGGCGGACCATGTTGTTGGACTGCTCGCCGGCCTGGGTCACGCAGCCGCCGATGACCTGCCCGACGAGCGCCGGATCGACGCCCGAGCGGCGGACGACCTCGACGAGCGAGGCGCCGAGCAGGTCGGCCGCGTGCACACCCGACAACCACCCACGGCGCTTGCCCAGCGGCGTACGAACTGCTTCGACGATCACGGGGTTGCCCATGCCGACAAACTGTACTAGAACGTGTTCTATGTTTCTTCCCGACGGCTTCGACCCGACCGATCCGGAGCTCAACGAGGCGGGCGTGCCGCACGCGGAGTTCCTCGCGCTGCGCCAGAACGCTCCGGTCTTCTGGATCGAGCAGCCCCCGGCATCGCGCGCCGGCATGGAGGGCGGCACCGGCTACTGGGCGATCAGTCGCCACGAGGACGTCTCGCTGGTCTCGAAGTCCAAGGACTTCGTGACGAGCGAGAACACCGCGATCATCCGCCTCAACTCGCAGATCACGCGCGAGGAGGTCGAGCTCCAGCGGGTCATGCTGATCAACCAGGACCCGCCGGACCACACCAAGAGCCGTCAGATCATCAGCCGCGGGTTCACCCCGCGTGCCATCGGTGCGCTGCACGAGACGCTGCAGGAGTGGGCGGAGAAGATCGTCGACGATGCGATCGCGAAGGGCTCGGGCGACTTCGTCGAGGACATCGCCTCCGAGCTGCCGTTGCAGGCCATCGCCGAGCTCCTCGGTGTGCCGCAGGAGGACCGCCGCAAGCTCTTCGACTGGTCCAACCAGATGCTGGCCTACGACGACCCGGACTACGACGTCGATCCGGCCATCGCGGCGGCCGAGATCCTCGGCTACGCGATGGGCATGGCCGAGGACCGCCGGGCCAACCCGCGCGACGACATCATCACCAAGCTCGTCACCGCCGACATCGACGGCCACGGGCACCTCGGCGACGACGAGTTCGGCTATTTCGTGATCCTGCTCGCGGTCGCCGGCAACGAGACGACGCGCAACGCGATCACGCACGGCATGAAGGCCTTCTTCGACCACCCCGACCAGTGGGAGCTCTTCAAGCAGGAGCGCCCGAGGACGGCGGTCGACGAGATCATCCGCTGGGCCACGCCGGTGACTGTCTTCCAACGTACGGCGACGGTCGACACCGAGATCAGCGGTCAGCGGATCGCGGCCGGTCAGCGGGTCGGCATCTTCTATGCCAGCGCCAACCACGACGGCGAGGTCTTCACCGACCCGGACACGTTCGACATCACCCGCGACCCCAACCCGCACGTCGCCTTCGGCGGGCACGGTGCGCACTACTGCATCGGTGCCAACCTGGCCCGGCTCGAGGTCGAGATCATGTTCAACGTGATCGCCGACAAGCTGCCCCACATCGCCGCCAACGGCCCCGAGCGGCGCCTGCGGTCGGGGTGGATCAACGGCATCAAGGCGCTCCCGGTCACCTACTCCGCCTGACTCAGTCGGGCGGTTCCACGCCCACCACCCACATCGCGAAGAACTGCGAGCCACCGCCGTAGGCATGGCCCAGCGCGCGGCGTACGCCGTCGACCTGGTGCTCGCCGGCCCGGCCGCGCACCTGCAGGGCCGCCTCGGCGAACCGCAGCATGCCCGACGCGCCGATCGGGTTGGACGAGAGCACGCCGCCGGAGGCGTTGACGGGCAACCGGCCGTCGAGAGCGGTGTCGCCGGCCTCGGTCAGCTGCCAGCCCGAGCCCTCCGGCACGAAGCCGAGGTTCTCCAGCCACATCGGCTCGAACCATGAGAACGGCACGTAGATCTCGGCGGCGTCGATCTCCTCGAGCGGGTTGGTGATCCCGGCCTGCTTCCACAGGACGGCGGCCGCCTCGCGTCCGGCGAGCGGGTTGACCTGGTCGCGCTCGGCCGCAGTGGTCGGCTCGCTGCGCATCACGGTGCCGTGGATCCAGGCCGGGTTGTCGATCGATGCTGCGGTGTCGGCGTCGGCGATGACGAGGGCGCACGCGCCGTCCGAGGACGGGCAGGTCTCGTCGTAGCGGATCGGGTCCCAGAGCATCTGGCTGGCGAGCACGGACTCGACCGTGGTGTCGGGGTTGCGCAGGTGCGCGTAGGGGTTCCTGCACCCGTTGGCGCGGTCCTTGGCCGCGACGATCGCGCCGATGTGGCTGGGTGCCCCCGAGCGGCGGATGTAGGAGCGGACGTGCGGGGCGAAGTAGCCGCCCGCGCCCGCGTGGACCGGCAACACGAACGGCACGGGGACCGAGAGCGCCCACATCGCGTTGGACTCCGACTGCTTCTCGAACGCCACCGCCAGCACCCGCTTGTGCACCCCGGCCTGGACGAGCGACGCCGCGACGATGGCGGTCGAGCCGCCGACCGAGCCGGCCGTGTGGACCCGCAGCAGCGGCTTGCCGACGGCGCCGAGTGCCTCGGCAAGGAACAGCTCGGGCATCATCACGCCCTCGAACAGGTCGGGCGCCTTGCCGACGACCACCGCGTCGATGTCGTCGAAACCGACACCCGCATCCGCCAGTGCGCGGTCGATCGCCTCACGGCACAGCCCCGCCATCGAGACGTCCTCGCGCTTGGCGCGGTGATGGGTCTGGCCGATGCCGATGACGGCGGCCGCCTGCTTGCTCATCCGCGCGCCTCCATCAGGGCGACGAGGTTCTGCTGGAGCGCCGGGCCGCTCGTGGCATGGCCCAGCACGGCGTCGGCGCTGCCGTCCCAGACCCGCTTCGCCGCCTCGCCGATCCGGTTGAGGCCGGCGCTGAACATCGGGTTGGCGGCCAGCGCGCCGCCGCTCGGGTTGATCGCGACGTCATCGGCCAGCTGGAGCTCGCGCCTGAGGATCAGCTCCTGGTGGGAGAACGGCGCGTGCAGCTCCGCGACCTGGACGGGCCTGGTTGGCGCCGAGCGCCTCGTCGAGGGCGACGTCGTCAGGTCGCGCTCGCCGAGGTGCAGCGGATCGATGTGGTGCGAGATGTGGGTGATCCAGGCCGGCCGCTCGCAGGCGTCCCGGGCGCGGTCGCCGGCGGCGAGCACGATCGCGGCGGCTCCGTCGGAGACGGGGGCGATGTCGTGCTTGCGCAGCGGGTCGGCGTACAACGGCCGCGCCAGGAGATCCTCGACGCTCGACGCGCCCCTGCGGATCGCCCACTCGTTGCTCTCGGCGTCGCACAGCGAGCGGTCGACCACGGACGCCAGTGCCGCCTCGTCCCACAGGCCCTGATCGAGGCCGAGCCGCGCCTGCAGGGCGGCGATGGAGACGGTGTCGGGCCACAGCGGCGTCATCGTGTAGGGGTCGAGCTGGAGCGCGAGGGTACGCCGCAGCACGCTCGCGCTCGACTTGCCGAAGCCGTAGACCAGCGCGGTGTCGACCTCGCCGGTCTGGATCTTGAGCCACGCCTCGTAGAGCGCCCAGGCGGCGTCCATCTCGACGTGCGACTCGTTGATCGGTGGCAGCGCACCGATGGCGTCGATGGCGCTGACGAAGGAGAACGACCGCCCGGCGAGGTAGTCGCTCGAACCGGAGCACCAGAAGCCGATGTCCTTGCGGGTGAGGCCGGTCTGCTCGTAGCACTCCCGGAAGATGGGCACGAGCAGCTCGACGCAGGTGGGGGACCCGTCGAACTCCCGCATCTGTCGCTGGGCGAAGCCGACGACCGCGACATCCCTCACAGGTGCACCTTGTAGGTCTCGTAGTCGGCATCGGGCTCGCCGGTGGGCCGGAAGTGTGCGATGTTCTCGATGGTGGTGCCCCACTCGTCGCGCGGGCGCCACACGGCCTCGACCCGCATCCCCATGCGCACCTCGTCGGCCGCGATCTCCAGGATCAGGTGCTGGATCGCGATGTCCGCGCCGTCGAGGAGCACGTAGGCGCTGACGTAGGGCGGGGCGATCTTCTGGCCGAGGAACGGCACGTTGACGATGCAGAACGTCGTGATCGTGCCGGTCGGGGGCAGCTCCACCTCGTCGGTCGTCGGCACCCCGTCCACCGGGCACGCACCGCGCGGCGGCACATAGACCTTGCGGCACACCGGGCAGCGCTGGCCGATCAGCCTGCCTTCGGCGAGGCCGGCGAAGAAGGCCGACTCCTCGGGGGACGCGGCGTAGAGGTAGTCGAGGGAGATGGGCGAGACGACGCGGCTGACGGCCGCCTCGGGGATGTCGGCGCGGCGTCGGGCGGCCTCGCGCACCGACGTCTCCGGGGTGACACAGGCGATGTCGGTGATCGCGCCGACCCGCTCGCCCGCCCAGCGGACGGTGACCCGCATCCCGGTCTCGATCTCGTCGCGTGCAGCGTCCAGGGCGAGCAGCATCGGGCAGTCGGCGTCGTCGAAGGTGACCAGCACCCACGAGAACGGGCGGGCGAACGGTTGCCCGGCGACCGGCTCGGGCACCCAGGTCCAACTGGTCACCACCCCGCCGGGGCCGACCTCGACGAACTCGGTGATCGCGCCATGGGTCTGCGGGTCGAACTCGGGCGGCGGTACGAGCACCCGGCCGCTCGCCGTACGACCGCCGAGGAGGACCCCGTCGCGCAGCCCGGTGAGGAAGCGGCCGATGACCGGCCCCGTCGAGCGGGTGTAGTCGAAGGCCACGGTCACGGGTTGGGACAGCGTGCGCGACATGGCCGAAAGTGAAACACGTTCTAGTAATGGCGGCAAGGCGTCTGCCAGAGTGGTGGACATGAAACTGGGTCTGCAGCTGGGCTACTGGGGCGCGCAGCCGCCCACCGGCGTCGCCGAGCTCGTCACGGCCGCGGAGGAGTCGGGGTTCGACGCGATCTTCACCGCCGAGGCGTGGGGATCGGACGCGTTCACGCCCCTCGCCTGGTGGGGGCGCGAGACGTCGAGGGTGCGACTGGGCACCTCGATCGTGCAGATGTCCGGCCGCGCGCCGACCTCGATCGCGATGCACGCGTTGACCCTCGACCACCTCTCCGGCGGCCGGGTCGTCCTGGGCATGGGCGTGAGCGGCCCCCAGGTCGTGGAGGGGTGGTACGGCGTCCCGTTCTCCAAGCCCCTGGCGCGCACCCGCGAGGTGGTCGACGTCATCCGCCAGGTGCTGGCCCGTGAGGCCCCGGTGACCAATGACGGTCCGCACTACCCGCTGCCGTTCACCGGCGAGAACGCCGTCGGGCTCGGCAAGCCACTCAGGTCGATCGTGCACCCGCTGCGCGCCGACATCCCGATCTGGCTGGGAGCCGAGGGCCCCAAGAACGTCGCCCTGACGGCCGAGATCGCCGACGGCTGGATCCCGATCTTCTACACGCCCGGCTCCGCTGCGATGTACCAGCCGTGGCTCGACGAGGGCTTCGCGCGTGCAGGCGCCCGGCGGACTCGCGCAGACTTCGAGATCGCCGCCACGTGCCACGTGCAGATCACCACCTCGGACGCCGAACGCGTCGCCGTGGTCGAGGGCTTGAAGGCCGTGGTGTCGCTCTACATGGGCGGCATGGGCGCGAAGGACGCCAACTTCCACAAGCAGGTCTTCGAGCGGATGGGTCACCAGGAGCTCTCGGACGAGGTGCAGGGCCTCTACCTGGCCGGCCGCAGGGACCAGGCCACCGCGCTGATCCCCGACGAGCTCGTGCACGACATGCACATCATCGGCGACGCGGGCTACGTCAGGGAGCGCGCGGCGGAGTGGGAATCCACGGGAGTCACGACCCTGCTGCTCTCCTGCCGCACCGCCGATGAGGTGAGAACCATCGCGGAAGTGCTCGTCTAGGCCCTAGCGTGTCGCCATGACCGTCAAGAGTTCCTCCTTCACGTCGCCCGCCGATGAGACGATTCTTGCCACCTACACGTGGGACGACCTCTTCGTGCCGGGCGCGGCCGTCCAGATCGCGCACGGACTGGGCGAGCACTCCGCTCGCTACGCTCGGCTCGCGGCGGAACTCAACGCGGCCGGCTACCTCGTTCACGCCCACGACCACCGCGGCCACGGGCAGTCGATCGACGGGAGGCCCGGCGACTTCGGCAAGGTCGGGTTCGACGGGCTGATCGCCGACACCGCGGCGTACGGCGCCACGCTCCGCGAGGACCGCCCGGACCTGAAGCTGTTCCTGATCGCCCACTCGATGGGTTCGTTCGCCGCCCAGTCGGTCCTGCTCGAGCACTCCGACCTGTACGCCGGCGTGGTGCTCTCCGGATCGACCGCGCTGGACCTGCTGGCGGCCGGGCTGGCCGAGTCCGACGGGCCGGTCGGACTGGAGGTGTTCAACAAGGGGTTCGAGCGCCGCACCGGCTACGAGTGGCTCTCCCGGGACGAGGCCGAGGTCGATGCGTATGTCGCCGACCCGCTCTGCGGCTTCGACCTGCCCGAGGAGACGGTGCCCTTGCTCTTCGGCGCGGCTGCGACCCTCGCCGACCCCCAGGCGCTGTCCGGCATCCGTTCCGACCTGCCGATCCTGATCGCCTCGGGCTCCGCCGACCCGTTGGCGGGTGGGGGCCAGCTCGTCCAGGTGCTCGGGCAGCGCTACCGCGACGCCGGCGTCACCGACGTGACCGTCAAGGTCTACGACGGTGCGCGGCACGAGATCTTCAACGAGACCAACCGCGACGCGGTCACCGCTGACGTCATCGCGTGGCTGGCTGCGCACCGCTGAGAGATTGCCGCACACTAGAACGCGTTCTAGTGTGCGGGGTGTGACCGACTCCCTGCGCACGCCGACCCACAACGGCCACCTGATGGTCGCCGCCCTCAAGCGGCACCGCGACAAGCCGGTCATGCACCTCGGCGACACCACCCTCACCGGTGGGCAGACGGCCGACGAGATCAGTCGCTACGTCCAGGCGTTCGAGGCCCTGGGCGCGGGGTCCGGCGACGCGACCGCGTTGTTGGCGTTGAACCGCCCCGAGGTGCTGTTCATCCTCGGCGCCGGCCAGACGCAGGGCTATCGGCGCACCAGCCTGCACCCGCTCGGCAGCCTCGAGGACCAGGCCTACGTCATCAACGACGCCGAGATCACGACGCTGATCATCGATCCGGTCTTCGTCGAGCGCGCGCTGGGCCTGCTCGAGCGCTGTCCCGGGCTGCGGCAGGTGCTGACGATCGGACCGGTCCCGCCCGCGCTGGCGCACGTCGGTGTCGACCTGGCGGCCAGCGCTGCGGCGTACGACGCCCTCACGCTGACCGCGGCGGACCTGCCGCCCGACCACGTCGTCTCGATCGCCTACACCGGCGGCACGACCGGCCGCCCGAAGGGCGTCATCGGCACCGCGCAGGCGATGAACACGATGAGCCAGATCCAGCTCGCGGAGTGGGAGTGGCCGCGCGAGCCGCGCTTCTTGATGTGCACGCCGCTGTCGCACGCCGGTGCGGCGTTCTTCGTGCCGACGGTGATCCGCGGCGGCTCGCTGTTCGTGCTCTCGAAGTTCGACCCGGCGCTCGTCCTCGAGACGATCGAGCGAGAACGCATCACCGCCACGATGTTGGTGCCGTCGATGCTCTACGCGCTGATGGACCACCCCGACAGCCACACCCGCGACCTGTCGAGCCTGGAGACCGTCTACTACGGCGCGTCCGCGATCAACCCGACGAGGCTGCAGGAGGCGATCGGGCGGTTCGGCCCGATCTTCGCGCAGTTCTACGGCCAGTCCGAGGCGCCGATGGTGATCACCTACCTCGCCAAGGGGGACCACACTCCCGAACGGCTGGCGTCCTGCGGCCGGCCGAGTGCCTTCATCCGTACGGCGCTGCTCGGCGACGACGGCGAGCCGGTCGCCGTCGGCGAACCGGGGGAGATCTGTGTGGCCGGGCCGCTGCTCGCGGGCGGCTACTGGAAGCTGCCCGAGGAGACGGCCGAGGCGTTCCGGGACGGCTGGCTGCACACCGGGGACGTGGCGCGCGAGGACGAGGACGGCTTCTGGTACATCGTCGACCGCACCAAGGACATGATCGTCACCGGCGGCTTCAACGTCTTCCCGCGCGAGGTCGAGGACGTCGTCGCGACCCACCCGGCGGTTGCGCAGGTCGCGGTCATCGGCACCCCGCACGAGCGGTACGGCGAAGCGGTGACCGCGCTCGTCGTGCCGCGCAACGGCGTGTTGACGGAGGCCGACGTCGTGTCGATCATCGCGCTCGTGAAGGAGCGCAAGGGGTCGCTGCACGCTCCCAAGCAGGTGATCGCGGTCGACTCGATCCCGCTCACGGGGCTCGGCAAGCCGGACAAGAAGGCGCTGCGGGCGATCTTCGGTTAACGGTCGAGCGGCCAGCCGCGCTGGGCCCAGCCGCTGGTGCCGTCGCTGACGTTGAACGCGTTGAGCCCCTGCGCGCGGAGGTAGTCGACGATCTGCCGGCTGCGACCGCCGACCGCGCAGATCACGAAGACCGGCTGGTCGGTCGGCAGCTCGGCGATCCGGGTCGGGATGTCGTTCATCGGCACGTGGACCGCACCGGGCACGTGGCCGGCCGTGAACTCGTGGTCCTCGCGGACGTCGAGCACGTAGGCACCCCCGGCATGGGCCGCGGCGAAGTCGTCGAGGCCCACCTCGCCGGCGTCGGCTGCCTGCTCTGCTGCGCCGGCCTGGCGGCGTACCTCGTCCATGTCGAGGTCGCGGGCCTGCTTGATGATGTCGCCGAGGGCCTTGGGCGGCAGCGCGCCGGCCTGGTTGAAGAGCAGGACGCCGTCGCGGAAGAGCATCAGTGTGGGGATCGAGGAGAGGCCGGCCTGACCGGCGAGCTCCTGCTCGGCCTCGGTGTCGACCTTGCCGAACGTGATGTCCGGGTTGGCCTCCGCGGCCGCCTCGAAGACGGGTCCGAACTGCTTGCACGGGCCACACCACTCGGCCCAGAAGTCGACGAGGACGATGCCCTCGCCGGAGATGGTCTGCTCGAAGGAATCAGCGGTCAGCTCACGCGTACTCATGATTTCAGCGTACGGGGCGGGGTGATCCGGTCTCGTCAAGGCCTCGGCGAGCGCGCGCGAGGGACGCCTGGTTGTGCTGCGGGTCGTCCTCGATCCCGGTGTGGTCATCGGCCGCGATGCGGCTCGCGAAGTAGCTGGCCTGGATCGCCCAACGCAGCCGGCGCAATGGGTCCAGCCATGCGAGCTCTGGCTCTTCGAGAGGGCCGCTGGCGACGTACGACGACAGGAACCGCTCGGACTGGTCGGGGCCGCCGAGGTACATCACGGCCGACGCGACGTCGTAGAGCGCCGGGCCGCGACAGCTTCCCGCCCAGTCGATGAGGCCCGTGACATCGGCATCGGCATCGTGGATGAAGGCTTCGGGCGTTGGATCGGTGTGCAGCTGGGTCCAGGTGAGCGCCGGCAGCGCGGCGTACTCGCGGCGCACCTCCTGAAGGGCGCTCGGGAGCCACTCCGCAACATCCGGCACCTGGTCCGGAGGTGACAGCCACTCGCTCATGAACGGACCGGTGCCCAACTCCGGCCCGCCAGCACGGTGGGCCTGCGCGAGAGTCGTGCCGATCAACTGCTGGTCGGTTGGCGTCTCGCCGGTCAGCTCGCGACCCGGCACGTGGCGCAGCAACGCCAGCGCACCGCCCGCGATGGACGCGGTCAGGGCGCCGACGGTCGTCCGGACGGGTTCGCCCGCCCGCACTCCGCGTTCGACGAGTGCCGCCGCGCTCACGCACCCTGCGTCGAGGGACTCGACGTCGCGCGACCACTTGGCGACGTACCGTCCTGCGTCGCTCGTCTCGACGAGCGCCGTCGCCGAGTTCATCCCGCCTCCCAGCGGCTGCACACGTGCCTTGTCGATGCCCCAGAGGTCGGCGAGCAGCGAGGGAAGTGCGCGCGCGAGCATCTCGTCATCCACGCGAGCAGTCTCCCCTCCATGGGTCGACCGGGCGAGTGGATTCTGCGCCACGGGTCGATGTCGGTGGTCGCGTCTAGGGTCGAAGACATGATCGGAACGACCGCGAAGCCGAGCACCAGAGGCGACATCACGCCGCTGGTGCTCGAGCCTGCCGTGGTCGACCTGATGCTGGCGAAGGTGACCACCTCTGCACTGCCGACGGACGACGTCACGCGGATCGATGTGCTGCGGGGACTCGAACAACTCAAGTGCGCGGTCGAGGGTGCGCAGGCGGCGATCGCTGTTGCCTTCGATGCCTCCCAGCGACAGGTGGCCGCAGAACGCGGCATCCGGCCCGAGAAGCAGGGCGACGGGATCGGTCACCAGATCGCTCTCGCGAGGCGGGAGTCACCGCAGCGAGGCAGTCGGCACCTGGGCCTGGCAAAGGTGCTCATGACCGAGATGCCGCACACCCTGAGCGCGCTGCGCAGCGGTCACATCACCGAGTGGCGGGCCACGATCCTTGCGCGCGAGACGGCGTGCCTCGACGTCGAGCATCGCCGCGAGATCGACGAGGAACTCGCGGCCGACGCCGACCGCCTGTCGGCGATGGGTGACCGCGAAGCAGAGCGAGCCGCCCGCAAGCTGGCCAGCCGCCTTGACCCCGCGTCCGTGGCCGAGCGTCGACGTCGTGCGGAGGGCGAGCGCACGATCACGGTGCGGCCGGCTCCCGACACCATGACGTGGCTGACGGCATCCCTACCGGTGCGAGACGGCGTGGCGGTATTCGCCGCCCTCAAACGCGAAGCCACGCGACTCGTCGCCTCGGGCGATGCCCGCAGTCGCGGTCAGATCATGGCGGACACCCTGGTCGCCCGCGTCCTGGGTCAGAGCGAGCAGGGGGTGAACGTGCCTCCGCTGGCCGTCAACGTCGTTGTCGGGGTGGACACGCTCCTCGGCGAGAGTGGCGAGCCCGCCAGCATCCCTGGCTATGGTCCGATCCCGGCCGATCTGTTGCGCGACTGGATCCGCGAGGGCCTGGACGAGGGCGTCGAAGTGACTCTCCAGCGGCTCTTCGCGGAGCCCCGGACCGGCGCGCTGGTGGCCATGGAGTCCACGAAGCGCACCTTCGACGGCAATCTCGCTGACTTCATCGAGCTGCGCGACCAGCAGTGCCGCACTCCGTGGTGCGACGCCCCGGTCCGCCATCGCGACCACGTCGTCAAGGCGGCTCACGGCGGCCCCACCAGCGCGGCCAACGCGCAGGGGTTGTGCGAGTCGTGCAACTACGCCAAGGAAGCCATCGGCTGGCAGGCATGGCCACGACCTGGGCCTGTCCACACGGTCGAGACGATCACCCCGACCGGGCACCGCTACAGGTCAACGGCTCCGCCCATCGTGGCCTCAAGACCCTCCTCTGGCCGCAGCGGGCTGAGCCCCATGGAGCATCGGATTGCAGAGTTGCTGCGAGCTGCGTGAGGGTGGGCAGGTGAACGCCCACAGGTGGCCGGTGCCGCCCGAACTCCACACGCCGGACCTCTCGGTCGTCCCGCTGACCATGGAGGGACTGTCGCGCGACACGGCGGCCTACGTGTCGAGCCCGCGCGCAATCGAGGCGCACAGTGCAGGTCTGTGGCCGACTGACGGGTTCACCGAGGAGGACAACCGGCCTCTCTTGGCCCAGCATGAACGGGAGCACGCAGCGGGAGTTGCCTTCGCCAGTTCGCTCCTGTCGCCGGACGCGAGCACGGAAGTGGGTTGCGCCTACCTGCGCCCCCTTTCGGCCTACGTGGAACGAACCGGCACCCGGCTCGCGGAGGCCCACGCGGGCAGCGCGATCCTGACCTTCTGGGCGATCGACGACGCCGGGAGCAGGCCCCCGGTGCCGGTGTTGCTCCGCAACCTCCAGGAGTGGGTGGCCGGGTGGGCAGCGGCTCCCGCGGTGCTTCGGTTCCTCGACGTGGAGACCGACACCGCAGATGCGGTGCGAGATCTCGGGCTGGTCGAACTCGAGGCGTCCGAGCAGCCCCTCCTCTACCGGTGGTTCGCGGTGTCGTTAGCCTCAGCTCCCGGTGGTCCTCGCCCCGTCGGTCGGGTCGACGCCCAGGGCGAGGGTCTCGACCTCGTGGAACGTCGGCGCGTTGTCCCCGAAGTTCGCACGCATCAGGGAGACGGCCGTCACCTGCCAGTCGGGCCCCCGGTGAGCCTCCGCCTCCCAGTCGAGCCGGTCGAGGAACGACGGGTCGCCCGGAAGGTCGAGGGACGCCACGAAGAACTCGGGCCGAAAGCTCCGTCGGTCGAGGAAGAAGCGCTGAGCCTTGGCTGCGTCGTTGAACTGGTCGAAGATGCTTCGCAGGCCATCGGTGTCCCCGCCGAGCTGGGCCTTGATCACGAGCTGGGTGTCGGAGAGCTCGATCCCGAGCTCGGCGACGTGCACCACGGGCGCTGGCCAGGCGGCAGCGAACTGGTCGAGGGCTCGGGCCAGGATGCGGGCGTCCTCGGGGGTGACGTTGCCCAACCGCGCCACACGGACGAAGGCCTCCTCTGAGGCCACCACCGTGAGTGAGGCCGCGGGGGCTGCCGGCTCGCTCCGCCGCTGGAAGAGTCGCTCGACGGGGCCCGGCTTCTCCTGGGGCGCTTCGGGCTTCAGGTGGATGGTCCGCGCCGCCGCCAGTGCGTCCTGGACTACGGACGGTGGCGGGACGATGGCGGCCTGCAGCTGCAACTGTCGACCTCACTGTCGGCGGATCCTGTGGCCACACTAGGGCCCTGCGCCACCAACAGGTGGGGACCCTCCGGTCCGCGGTGTCGTGAGCGTCAGTTCCCGGTGAACTCCGGCGGCCGCTTCTCGACGAACGCGCGCGGCCCCTCGCGGGCGTCGGACGAGGCGAACACGGCCGCCCCGATGCGAGCGTCGTCTGCCCAGCACTCGTCCTCGTGACGGCCCTCGGAGGTGCGGATGGTCGCCAGCACGGACTGGACGGCGAGCGGGCCGTTGGCACAGATCAGCTCCGCAAGCGAGCGCGCCTTCGCCAGCGCCTCGCCGTCGGGGACGACGTGCCCGATCAGGCCGTAGGACAGCGCCTCGGCCGCGGTGATGTGGCGGCCGGTCAGGAGCAGGTCCGCAGCCACGGTGTACGGGATCTGGCGGGGGAGTCGCACCGCAGATCCGCCGAGCGGGTAGAGCCCCCACCTCACCTCCGAGACCCCGAACCGGGCCGACGCGCCGGCGACGCGGAGGTCGGTGGCCTGCAGGATCTCGGTGCCGCCGGCGATGGCCGGTCCCTCGACGGCCGCGATCAGTGGCTTGGTCAGGCGGAAGCCCTTGAGCAGCGGCTTGATCACCGCCGGGTCGAACTCCCCGGACTCGAACTTCTCCGACGGCGACGACGCCGACATGGCCGACAGGTCGGCGCCCGCGCAGAACGCGCCACCGGCCCCGGTGAGGATGACTACGCGCACAGATGGGGAGGTGTTGGCCCGGTCCCAGGCCTCGCTCATCAGCCGGAGCATCGCGCCGGAGAGGGCGTTCCTCTTCTCCGGCCGGTTCATGGTCACGGTCAGGACGTGGCCGTCCTGCTCGACGAGGCAGTGCGCGGGTTCTTCGGGCATGCGGGCGATCCTAGTCAGAAACGAGAACGTGTTCTAGTCTCCGGGCATGGCCCTCAACATCGCCGATCTCTTCGAGCACGCCGTCGACGTCGTTCCGGATCGCGGCATCCTCCAGGTCGCCGACCGCATCGTGACGTACTCCGAGCTGGAGGCCGACGCCAACCGGCTCGCGCACTTCCTCCAGGCCCGCGGTGTGCAGCCCGGCGACCCCGTCGGCATCTACGCCAAGAACAGCATCGAGCACGTCTTCTGCGTGCTCGCGATCTTCAAGATCCGCGCCGTGGCGATCAACGTGAACTACCGCTACGTGGAGGCCGAGCTCGACTACCTCTTCGGCAACTCCGACATCGTCGCGCTGCTGCACGAGCGGCCCTATGCGCCGCTCGTCGCGCGCACCGCGCCCAAGCACGCCAAGCTGCGGTCGGTGGTGGCGATCCCGGACCCGGCCGAGCCCGATTCGGCGGCGGACATTTCGGCGTACGGCGGGATCGAGTGGGTCGACGCCCTCGCGGGCCAGAGCGCCGAGCGCGACTTCGAGGAGCGTTCCGACGACGACGTCTACATCGTCTACACGGGGGGCACGACCGGCTCACCCAAGGGGGTGATGTGGCGCCACGCCGACTTCTGGCGGGTGCTCGGAGGCGGCATCGACTTCATGAGCGGCAACCGGCTCGAGGAGTTCGACCAGTCGAGGACAGCCGCTGGCGGCGAGCCCATGGTGACCTTTCCGCTGAGTCCGCTCATGCACGGCGGGGCGCAGGCCGCGATGCTCATGCACCTCTTCGCCGGCCACCGCACGATCCTCCTCCCCAAGTTCGACGCGGCCGAGGTCTGGCGCACGATCGAGGCCAACGGCGTGCAGCTGATCTTCATGACCGGCGACGCGATGGCCCGGCCGCTGATCGAGGAGTACGACCGCGGCGACTACCGCGCGGACTCGCTGGTGGCCGTCGCGAGCAGCGCCGCGATCTTCAGCCGCCCCGTCAAGGAGCGCTGGATGCAGGCGTTCCCCAACACGTTCTTCACCGACTCGGTCGGTTCGAGCGAGACGGGCTTCCAGGGCACCGGGCTGCAGGATGCGGAGAACATCCTGGGCGAGGGACCGCAGATCTCCCTGGGCGCCGAGTCCGTGATCCTCGACGAGGACAACCAGGTGCTCGACCCCGCCACCAGCGTGGGTCGGATCGGCCGTCTCGCCCGGTCCGGCAGCGTGCCGATCGGCTACTACAAGGACGAGGTCAAGTCCGCGCAGACGTTCATCACCGTCGACGGGGTGCGCTATTCGGTGCCCGGCGACTTCGCCCGGATCGAGGAGGGCCACAAGGTCACGCTGCTCGGCCGCGGCTCCAACTGCATCAACACCGGGGGCGAGAAGGTCTACCCAGAAGAGGTCGAGATGGCGCTCAAGGGTCATCCTGACGTGTACGACGTCCTGGTCGTCGGTGTCGCAGACGAGAGCTACGGCCAGTCCGTCAGCGCGGTCGTCCAGGTGCGTGCGGGAACCCAGCCCACGCTCGAGGAGCTGCGAGAGTTCCTGCGCGGGCAGTTGTCGGGCTACAAGCTGCCGCGCTCGGTCTCCTTCGTGGACGAGATCCCGCGCAGCGCGACCGGCAAGGCCAACTACCCGCGCGCCAAGGAGCTTGCGCTGGCTGCCCTGGGGGTGCAGTCCTGATGCGCACCGCGCTGTGCGAGCTGTTCGGCATCGACGTCCCCATCTTCGCGTTCACGCCGTCCGAGCACGTCGCAGCGGCGGTGTCGCGGGCCGGCGGTCTGGGGGTGCTGGGCGCCGTCCGCTTCAACGACCCGGCCGAGCTCGACCGCACGCTGACCTGGCTCGATGCCAACACCGACGGCCGGCCGTACGGCGTGGACGTGGTCATGCCGATGACGATGCCCACCGAGGGGACCAGCGTCGACCTGGCGTCCATGATCCCGCCCGAGCACGTGTCGTTCGTCGAGCGCACCCTCCAGCAGCTCGGGGTGCCGCCGCTGCCCGAGGGCGAGGGTCGTGAGGGCGTGCTCGGCTGGCTGCACTCGATCGCGCGCTCGCACGTCGACATCGCGCTCGCCCACCGGCCGGTGCTGATCGCCAACGCCCTCGGCTCGCCGCCGGTCGACGTGATCGAGCAGGCACACGCCGCAGGGGTCCAGGTCGCGGCGCTGGCAGGGGCCGCCAAGCACGCGCTCTCGCACGTCGCCAACGGCGTCGACATCATCGTCGCGCAGGGCTACGAGGCGGGCGGCCACACGGGCGAGATCGCCTCGATGGTGCTGACGCCGGAGATCGTGGACGCGGTCGGGCCGGACGTGCCGGTGCTCGGGGCGGGTGGGATCGGCACCGGCCG
>NZ_JANPEO010000030.1:0-8947 GCF_031422975.1 Nocardioides sp.
CCAACGCCGAGCTGGCCGAGCTCCAGCATCGCGTCGAGGACGCCCTGTCGGCGACCCGGGCGGCCATGGCCGAGGGGATCGTGGCCGGTGGCGGAGTGGCCCTGATGCACGCGGCACCGGCGCTGGATGAGCTGAACGTCAAGGATGACTACGCCACGGGGGTGGCCATCGTGCGTCGGGCGCTCACCGAGCCGTGCTATCTCATCGCCGCCAATGCCGGCTACCCCGGCCACGAGGTGGTTTCCGAGGTGGCGAAGCTGGCGGTCGACGAGGGATTCGACGCCCTCGAGGGCCGCTACGGAAACATGATCGAGATGGGCATCATCGACCCGCTCCGGGTGACCCGATCGGCTCTGCAGAACGGAGCCTCGGTCGCCGGGCTGCTGCTCACCACCAACACGCTGATCGCCGAGGAACAGACACCGTGGGGCGGCAGCCGGGCGCTGATGACCGAGTTCGGGGAGCTCGACGGAGGTCTGCACCAGCCGTCGCCGGACTCGAGCACGCCGCAGTCGCTCGGGCTCGGGCCGTCGGTCGGGTGACCGCAGCCGATGTCATCGAACGGAGCACCGCCGACATCCTCCGCGCCTTCCGCGCCGCCTCCCGTCGTACGCCGCCTGGAGGGCGCCGAAGCGCAGGTCCTGACCGAGCTCGCGGGCACCTTCGAGGACCTGCAGATGGTGCTGCTGTGCTGTGAGCGACTGGTCGCCGCCCTGGCGGCACAGCACGACGAAGTCGTCGTCGAGGCACTCTGGACCACGGCGATGCTCAGTTATGCACGCGCCTTCGCGCCCGGCACGGGTTCCGCGCTGACCGAGGAAGACCTCGCAGCGACGAACCTGGAGGGCGACCTCGTGGAGTGGCACCACATGCTGATGCGGCTGCGCGATCACCACGCGGACCCGGTGATCAACCCCCGCGAGATCTTCTCCGTCGGCGTCGCCCAGGACGCGCAAGGGGCCGCCAACGGGGTGGCGATCACCTCCGCCCGGCAACCCGTGGTCGACGACCTCACCGTGCGCCAGACGGGCGCGATCGCCTACGCCCTGAGTCAGCTGGTCAACGACCGCATCGAAGCGCAGCAGAAGGAGGTCCTGGCGCGGCTCGAGGGCACCACGCGAGCCGAGCTGGACAAGCTCGTCCGGCTTGACGTCATCGACCCCACAGCCGGCCCGTAGCACCACGTCGAGCAGGAGGCCAGGCCATCTTCCAGGAAAAGAAGCGCTTCGTCGGCGTCGCCTACGTCCGGGGGCCACTGCCACTCCTGGGCCCCGCCTTCGTCGCGGCCGTTGCCTACATCGACCCCGGGAACTTCGCCACCAACATCACCGCCGGCTCACGGTTCGGCTATCTCCTGATCTGGGTCCTCGTGGTGAGCAACCTGATGGCCATGCTGATCCAGTACCTCTCGGCCAAGGCCGGCATCGCCACCGGCCGGAGCCTGCCGGAGCTGTGCCGCGACCACTTCCCGCGGCCGGTCACCCGCGGGCTGTGGGCCCAGGCGGAGCTGGTGGCGATCGCGACGGACCTGGCCGAGGTGCTGGGTGGCGCGATCGCGCTGCACCTCCTGTTCGACCTCCCGCTGCTCACCGGCGGCGTGATCACCGCCGTGGTCGCGTTCGGGCTGCTCGGCCTGCAGAGCCGCGGTGCCCGTCCCTTCGAAGTGGCCATCACCGGGTTGCTGCTCGTCGTGCTCATCGGCTTCCTCTACAACCTGCTCCTGGGAGGGGTGGACCCGGGCGCGGCAGCGACGGGGCTCGTGCCCCGCTTCGAGGGCACCGAGACCGTGCTTCTCGCCACCGGGATGCTCGGCGCGACCGTCATGCCGCACGTCATCTACCTGCACGGAGCGCTCACGCAGAGTCGCTACGCGCGTGACACCGAGGAGCAGCGGTTGGGCCTCCTGCGCAGCCAGCGCGTCGACGTGGTCTCGGCGATGAGCCTGGCGGGACTGATCAACCTGGCCATGCTGGTGGTCGCGGCCCAGGCGCTTGCGACACTGCCGCAGCCTGTGGACACGATCGAGGAGGCACACGCCGGTCTCGCCGCTACCCTCGGGCCCAGCGCCGCACTGCTGTTCGCGCTGGCCCTGCTGGCCTCCGGCTTTGCCGCCTCAGGTGTTGGGACCTACGCCGGCCAGGTGGTGATGCAGGGCTTCCTGCGTCGACGGATACCCCTCGTGCTACGCCGCCTCGTGACGCTGGCGCCGGCCCTCGTCGTGATCGCAGCGGGGGTCGACCCGACCCGGGCCCTGGTCATCTCCCAGGTGGTCCTGTCGTTCGGTATCCCGTTCGCCCTCATCCCGCTCGTCCTGCTGACGGCGCGACGAGACGTGATGGGTGCGCTGGTCAACCGACGGCTCACCACGTGTGTCGCGGCCGTCGTGGCCGCGGTCATCTGTGCCCTCAACGTCACCCTGATCGGGTTGACGTTGGCAGGCTGAGCCCCAGCACGGGGTGGTCAGTCCAACGAGTCGCGCTGGCCCCACTGCGCCTCGATCGAGGCGCGGGGCCGCATGAGGTGCGGGCCGCTGTCATGCCGGTCGGTCCCCGCGGCCGGCATGGGGTGGGCGCCGGACTCGACCTCGTCGCGGCTCTCGAACGCCTCGGTCTGCCGCACCAGCACCACATCGATGCGCTCGACGCGGATCATCGCCAGACCACCGTCGTGGCAGTGCAGGACGACACCATGACCGTCGACCGCGCTGACGTCACCGTGGAGCCAGTGGCCGTCGACGAGCACCTCGACGGGGATCTCGTTGTCGTGGGCCCGAGTCAGCGACGTGCCGATGGTGTAGATCGTCGAACTCATCATGCTGCAGGCTAGGCGCCACCACGGGTCAACCTCCCTCCATCGGCCGCGCACTTACCCGATTGGGGGGTGGCCGGTCTAGTCGGAGACGTCGACGTGCACGTGGTCCCGGTGCTCGAGGATCGCCCTGTCTCCGCCCGACGACGCAGGCACGTCGTAGTTGGTCCAGCCGTCGCCCGAACGCGAGCCGGCGTGCCAGATCCGGTCGTCGAAGATGAGGGTGTTGATCGAGAGGCGGTCCGCCTGCGCAATCAGGTAGGTCGCGATCGCCCAGCCGCGCTTGCGGTTGTCAGCGTTGATCGGACGCACGAAGATGTCGATCGCGCGGCCCTCGTAGTGCGCCGAGCCCTTCATGTGACCCGTGGACACGCCACCCGGCTCGAAGCCGCCCAGGGACAGGGTGCCGAACACCGACTCCACCTCCTCGCGCACAATCGCAGCGCGCTCGACCAGTCCGTCGTCGTCGAGCCGGTCGCTCGCCGCGACGGCGTCGCCGGGCGTCTCGCACCAGAAGGCCCGCGGACTGTTTCCGGTGAACGCGGAGGCGAGGGCTCGGGCATCGGCCTCATGGTCGGCGTACGCCTCCGGGTAGGCGGATCGCTGCACGGCCTGGGCGGCCTCGGTGATCTCCATCGTCTCGTAGCCGTCGATCTTGACGAGGGCGTCGTAGAACGCGTGCGTGGCATGGACGGGATCGAGGATCTCCTCGACGGTGCCCCAGCCCTGTGAGGGCCGCTGCTGGAACAGCCCGACCGAGTCACGGTCGCCGTGCTCGATGTTGAGGATCTTCGATTCCTGGTAGGCGGTGGCGAGCGCGATGCTCGCGGCGCGGGCGGGGAGTCCTCGCTGGATGGAGATGCCCGCGATCAGGGCCGCGTTCTCGGCCTGCTCCTGCGTCAGTTCGACGGTGAGCCCGCTGACCTCTGCGGTGCAGCCACCGGACGGCATCAACGGGCCGACGCCCCGGTCGACCAGGACGCCCACGCCCACGAAGACCAGCACGCCGGCGGCGCCCAGGGCGACGGCCTTGCCGAGGCCGGTCAGGCGAGGTGTGCGGGTCGGTCGTGTCCGGCCCGCTGGGACCTGTCTACCCATGGCTCAGTCGTTGGCGTGCAGGGCGGCGTTGAGGGCGATGCCCTCGCCCTTCCACGGCACGGCCTCGATGGCGCCGCTCACCGAGTTGCGACGGAAGAGCACGTTGCTGGCACCGGACAGCTCGAGCGCCTTGACGACCTTGCCGCCGTCCGCCGGGAGCGTGACCTTGGTGCCGGCCGTGACGTAGCAGCCCGCCTCGACGACGCAGTCGTCGCCGAGCGATATGCCGATGCCGGCGTTGGCGCCGAGCAGGCACCGTTCGCCGATGGAGATGGTCTGCTTGCCGCCGCCCGAGAGGGTGCCCATGATCGAGGCGCCACCGCCCACGTCCGACCCGTCGCCGACCAGCACGCCCGCGGAGATACGGCCCTCGATCATGGAGGCGCCGAGCGTGCCGGCATTGAAGTTGACGAAGCCCTCGTGCATGACGGTCGTGCCCTCGGCCAGGTGGGCGCCGAGGCGGACGCGGTCGGCATCGGCGATCCGGACGCCGGTGGGCAGGACGTAGTCCACCAGGCGCGGGAACTTGTCGACGCCGAAGACGGTGACGTGCTGCCCGGCTCCGCGCAGACGGGCCCGGGTGTCCTCGAAGCCCTCGACCGCGCAGGGCCCGGCGCTCGTCCACACGACGTTGGCCAGCAGCCCGAAGACGCCGTCCATCGAGATGGTGTGGGGCCGCACGAGACGCGTGGACAACAAGTGCAGGCGCAGCCACACATCGGCGGCGTCGGCCGGCGCTGCGTCCAGATCGGCGATCTCCACGAGTCGCACCTCGCGGCGTACGCCGCACAGCTCGTCCTCGCCCGCCAGCGCGGTCAGCGACTCGGGAGCCGCGCTGCCGTCGTGCTCGCCCAGGGCGGGGGCGGGGAACCACACGTCCAGGACGGTGTCGTTGGCGTCGAGAGTGGCAAGGCCGTAGCCGCTGGCATGGGTCACGCGCCAAGCCTACGGAGGGTGGCGTCAGCCCTCGTGCTCGGTCGGTCGCGGCAAAGCCTCATCGCAGGACGGAGTCGGTGAACGCCGGCCGACCACGGCCGAGGAAGAAGATGCCCGGGAAGTTCTCGAAGCCGAGGCTCGGGTTGCGCTTCAACACGGAGGAGTCGATCGACAGCGTCCCCGTGCGGTCGTTGCTGACGAAGAAGATCGCGCCGCCGCCCTCGTTGGCGCGGTTGCGGATCACCGTGGTGCCGGCCAGCCGGATGTGGAAGGTGTTGCCGTCGGCGTAGATCGCGCCCCCGCTGCCGCCGCCGGGCGTGCCGGAGCTTGCGGGGTTGGCGCCGCGCCCGATCGCGCGGTTGCCGGAGAACATGCTGTCGACGATGTCCCACGACACCCCGATCGAGGACAGCGCGCCGCCGTTGCTGCAGACGCCCCCGGTGAAGGTGCTGCCGCGGACGGTCACTGGGCGATCGCGGTACTGGTCGAGCACGCGCACGGCCGCGCCACCGACGTCAGGCCCGGTCGGCGCGCACCGGTTGTCGACGAAGTGGCTGTTCACGATCCGCAGCCGTCCGCCGCGCACGGAGATCGCGCCGCCGCTGCCGGCCTCGAGGTCGGGGGAGGTGGCGTTGCCGTCGCGCAGGGTGAGGTGCCTGATCACCAAGCGCGGCGTCGCCTGGTCGTCGCAGTGGTCGGTCGTCCAGATCAGCGTCTCGTCGCAGGTGTCCTGGCGCAGGATCCGTCGCTGGCCGCCGCCGCTGAGGGTCACCAGGCCACCGCCGTCGATCACGACGCGCTCGCTCGTGTTGAGCACCTCGGCGGTCTGCTGCATGACTATGACGACCGGGTCGGGGCCGCAGTCGAAGCGGATCACGCCGCCGCGGCGTACGGCACGCACGACGGCTGCGGACGTGCAGCTCGTCGCCGTACCGTCCCCGATGGTCTGCACGTGCGCTGCGACCCTCGGTGTGGTCGGGGCCGGCGTCGCGGCCCCGGTGGGCGTCGAGGTGGGTGTCGCCAGGGCGAGCACGGCGAACCCGGCGACCGCAGTCAAGCGCGTCATTGGCCCGCGCGGCCGTCAATGCACTCGCGGATCAGGTCCGCGTGACCGCAGTGCCGCGCATACTCCTCGACCATGTGCACGATGATGTCGCGCACCTCGGTGGGGTCGCCGTGCACGTCGACGACGGCGTCGAGGTCGGTCTGGCGGAGAACGTCGCGGGCGTGGACCACCTCGGCGCGCCAGAGCTCCCACGCCTCGGCGACCAGCGCCTCGTCGGGCTCGCCCGGCCAGTTGAAGCCGGCATCCGACCCTTCCTCCTGGAACAGTCGCGCGATGTCCATCTGGTCCTCGATCACCCGCCGGAACCAGCTCTGCTCGACGCGCGCCATGTGCCGCACCAGCCCGAGCAGCGACATGTTGGACGGCGGCACCGAGCGGGTGCCGAGCTGGGTGGGCGTCAGCTCCTGGCACTTCAGCTCGAGGGTGGTGCGATACACCTCGAGGTAACCCACGAGGGTGTCGCGTTCACCGCGCGTCGCGCCGGCCTCGGCCCGGGGGTCCTGATCCTGCGGGAGCCACATGCCGTCATACCCGGGGTTCGCCATGGACCCAGCCAATCGTCTCCGGGCGCGGACGGCAAACGCAGTCGCCCGCTGTCGGGGGCGGAGGCGCAGTCGCCCTTCGAGAGCCCGGCCGGATCGACCGCCGTAACCGGTGGTCCAGTGGCCGCGCCGGGGTAGTCCAGTGCCAACGGGCTGGTCCGTGAGCGTTTCCACGACCGTTTGCCCCTGGACTACCGAGGAGGAAGTTCGCCCTGTGGACAACCGCTGAGGGCACCCGGATCGGGGAAGCGTGCCCGCATGTTCGAGCCACAGCCCTTCCACGAGCGCCGCCCGGGCCTCGTCCACCCTGTTCGCCTCGACCCGACGGGGGCGGCCGGTCCGACACGCGGGCAGGCTCGCGGGCCGAAGTGGCGGACCACGAGCTACGGCCTTCGCGTGCCGGCCGGCGTCGAACTGACCCCGGAGCAGCGGACCGTCGAGGCCGCAGGGGTCCTGCGCGAGGGCGAAGCGGTGACGGGGTGGGCAGCCCTGCGCTGGGAGGGCAGCGTCTGGTTCGACGGTACGGCGGACGGCACCGAGCCCCGCGACGTGCCGCTCGTCGTCAGCCGGCACTTGGCGCCGCAGCCCGGGCTACGGCTGAGCCAGGAGTTCCTGGCGCCGTACGACATTGCCGCTGTGGACGGGCTTGCGATCACGAGCCGGGTGCGGTCCGTCGTCTTCGAGATGAGGTACGCCGCATCGCTGGGCCGAGCGGTCGAAGCGCTGGACATGGCCTGCTACTCCGACCTGGTCAGCCTCGCCGAGGTCGGTGCCCACGCCGCCGCCCTGGGGCCGGTGACGGGGATCCAGCAGGCTCGTGACGCGCTGGCTGAGGGCGAGGAGAACGCTTGGTCGCCCCGGGAGACGGCGATGCGGGGCGTCTGGACCAGGAGGGCGGGGCTTGCGCGACCGCTCTGCAACGTGCCGGTGTTCAGCCTCGAGGGCGTTCACGTCGGCACGGCCGACCTGATCGACCCGGTGCTGGGACTGGTGGGGGAGTACAACGGGGCGCTCCACGTGTCCGGGAGTTCGATGGCCAAGGACCTCAGGAGGGAGGCTGCCTTCCGCGATCTCGGACTGGAGACGGTCACCATGGTGGCGGCCGACTGGGGCGACCTCGACGACTTCACCAGCCGGCTGTTGGCTGCCCGCGGGCGCGCCCTCGCGCGCACGGGCGCTCCACGGTGGACCGTCGAGGTCCCCGCATGGTGGACGCCGACCACGACCGTCGCGCAGCGGCGCGCGCTCGCCGCCTGGCAGCAGGAGAGGTTCCTGCGCTATCGGCGGGCCGCCTGAGGGGTGCGGCGATGTAGTCCAGTGGCTACGGGCTGTCTCGCGGCCCGTTCGGCGACCTTCTGCCGCTGGACTACCGCGAGGGCGGCCAACTGATTGGCGCCGCGTCGTCGCGTCGCCGTACGATCGCGCCACAGGCGTCTGAGCCGTCATCAGCGGTGAGCCTCCGGAGGAACAGCCCCTCGCACGCCGGCGGGGAGCCCAGTAGAACCGGACGGGTGGCCCGTCACAGCCATGATTCTTGAGCGGGTGCGCCGCAGGGCGTACCAAGCGAGGTGGTACCGCGGCGAACAGTCGTCCTCGTGCAGCAGTCCGAGCCGACGACGATGCGCAGGAGCCACCCCATGACCTACCCGAAGGTCTCGCACACCAACGCGACCACCGTCTCGAGCCAGCCGGGGTTCCCCGCGCTCGAGGAGGCCGTGCTGTCCTACTGGGACGCCGACGGCACCTTCCAGGCGAGCATCGACCAGCGCGACGCCGAGGTCGACGGTGAGTTCGTCTTCTACGACGGCCCGCCCTTCGCCAACGGGCTGCCGCACTACGGCCACCTGCTCACCGGCTACGTCAAGGACCTGATCCCGCGCTACCAGACGATGCGCGGCAAGCGTGTCGAGCGCCGGTTCGGCTGGGACACCCACGGCCTGCCCGCCGAGCTGGAGGCGATGCGCCAGCTCGGCCTGAAGACCACCGACGAGATCCACGAGCTCGGCGTCGAGAAGTTCAACGAGGCCTGCCGCGAGTCGGTGCTGAAGTACACCGGCGAGTGGCGCGACTACGTCACCCGCCAGGCGCGCTGGGTCGACTTCGAGAACGACTACAAGACGATGAACCCCGACTTCATGGAGTCGGTGATGTGGGCGTTCAAGCAGCTGCACGAGAAGGGCCTCATCTACGAGGGCTTCCGCGTGCTGCCCTACTGCTGGAACGACGAGACCCCGCTGTCCAACCACGAGCTGCGCATGGACGACGACGTCTACAAGATGCGCCAGGACCCGGCGGTGACCGTCGGCTGCAAGCTCGAGACGGGCGAGATCGCGCTCGTGTGGACCACGACGCCGTGGACCCTGCCGAGCAACCTCGCGATCATGGTCCACCCCGACATCGAGTACGTCGTGGTGCGGTCGTCGACGCCGACCGGCACCGCCGAGCGCTACATCATCGGCGCTGAGCGGCTGGCGGCGTACAGCAAGGAGCTGCTCGA
>NZ_JANPEO010000031.1:0-8911 GCF_031422975.1 Nocardioides sp.
CCTTGAGCGACTCGTCGATGTAGCCGAGGTCCTTCTTGGGTACGTCGACCGAGCCGGTCCTGCGCGGCGCGAACCGGCGCAGCACCTCCCCGCTGGGGCTGACCAGCGCCTTGGCGACGGTCGGGGCGTAGAGGGTGCCGCCATTGGAGATCGCGCCGTAGGCACGCGCCAGCTGGAGCGGCGTGACGATCGTGTCACCCTGTCCGATCGCGAAGTTGGCGGCGTCGCCGGCGCGGTAGGCGTAGCCGTCGATGCAGAACTCGCGGGAGAACTGGTAGACGAAGTCGCTCGTGTCGGCGTCCTGCGGCTTGTGGGCAATGCCGCAGTAGTAGTCCTTCATCGAGTCGTAGTAGGCGCGCTTCCACTTCCGGTCGGCGATCCGGCCGGGCGCCTCGCCCGGGATGTCGATGCCGGTCCGCGTGCCGAAGCCGAAGGTCTGCGCCTCCTCGACGAGTGGGTCCTTGGCGTTGACGTCGCTCTCGTCGCTGCCGTACTGCTGCCAGTACCTGTAGCCGATCTGGAAGAAGAAGGTGTTGCAGGAGATCTCCAGCGCCTTGGCGAACCCGACCGGCCCCGACAGCGAGTCGGACTCGTGGTTGTGGAAGACGCGGTTGCCGATCTGGACCCCCGAGGGGCACGAGAGCGTGCTGTCGGTGCGGTAGCCGTTCTTCAGCGCGCCCGCCGTCATGAACGGCTTCCACGTCGAGCCGGGGGCGAACTGACCCTGGGTCGCCCGGGACAGCAGCGGCGTGCCGGCCCGCTCGGAGTAGAGCCGCTCGAGCTCCGTGGTGCTGATGCCGCCGACCCACAGGCCCGGGTCGTACGTCGGCTGGCTGGCCATCGCGACGACGCGGCCGGTCTTGGCCTCGAGCACGACGACCGCACCCGAGTCGGCCTCGTAGTTGCGATCGGTCACCGGGTCGAAGGTGGCCCGCTGGATCTTGATCCGCTCGGCGAGTGCGCGCTCCGCGACCGCCTGCACCTTGGCGTCGATGGAGGTGACCAGGGTGTCACCGGGCGTGGCCTCGATCGTGCTGTCGTCGCCGAGCACCCGCCCCATCGAGTCGACCGCGACCCGGCGATAGCCCGGAAGCCCGCGCAACCACTCGTCGTACTGCTTCTCGATGCCGGCCCGCCCGACGCTCGAGGCGCCGTTGAGCGACTGGTCATCGGCGTCCTTCGCCGCGTCGTACTCGTCCTCGGTGATCGGGCTGAGGTAGCCGAGCACGTGGGCGAGATTGATGCCGAAGGGGCGGGGGTAGGCGCGGACGTTCTGCTGCTCGGCCACCACGCCGGGGTAGTCCTCGGGCTGCTCGAGGATCCGCAACGCGACGTCCTTGCTGACGTCGCTGGCGACGGGCACCGGCTGGTACGGCGAGCCGTTCCAGCAGGCGCCACGGATGCTGCCCTCGTGCCCGCAGGTGACCAGACGGTTCTCGACGTCGCCGGGAGTCTCGTCGACCACCACCGAGACGCGGCGAATGAGCTCCGTGCGCTGCCGCTCCCCCAGCTTGTCGACGAGGTTGCGGTCGATCGAGATGACCCACGAGGTGCGGTTGGCGACCAGCGGGCGGCCCTGGTCGTCGACGATCAGGCCGCGCTGGGGCTGGACCACGATGTCGCGAACCGACTGGTCGGCCGCCTGCGCCTGGTAGCCCTCGCCGTCGACCACCTGGAGGTAGTAGAGCCGGACGAAGAGCGTCGCGAAGAGGGAGAAGACCAGCGCCTGGACGACGACGAGCCGCAGTCGGCTCTTCTGCGAGCCGGTGACGGCCATCAGGCGGTCACCAGGTGCGGATCGAGTCGGCCGAAGAGCCTCATCAGCGGCGGCAGGACCAGCGGCGTGAGCAGCACGTCCCACAGCACCGCGACGGCAATGACCTGCAGCAGGTCGGGCACCGCGCCGCTCTCGCCGAGCAGCAGGCCGGTGAGCGCGAAGATCGAGGTGCCGACGAAGGAGGCCGCGGCGACCGTCCCGACGACGGCCCCGGCGGTCGGCTTCACGTCCTGGCGCACCCGAGCAGCGAGGAACGCCACCACGGTCAGGGCCAGCGCCCAGCGCCCAGCCACGTGGTCGGCGGGCGGCACGAGGTCGAGCGCCACGCCGGCGACGAACCCCAGCACCATGGCCGAGGGCGCGTTGATGGTGAGCGCGGCGCCCACGACCACGAGCAGGCAGAGGTTGGGCACGATGCCGTGCCACGCGAAGTGCGGGAAGAGCGAGACCTGCAAGATCAGGGCCACCGAGATGGCAAGGGCCGCGATGAGTGCGCGCAGGCGTGTCACCTCATGGCCCCGTCCGCCTCGATCACGGCACGGTCGCTGGTCGTGCCGGTCGGCACCATCACGCCCACGACGTCGAGCGCCGAGAAGTTCACGAACGGCTGCAGCACGGCCCGCTGCGAGCTCTCGATCAGGCTGGAGTAGACGTCGGTGACCCGACCCACGGGGACGCCCTGTTGGTAGGGCCCCTCGGAGCTGCCCCACGTGACGACGGTGTCGTGCTCGGCCGGGATGACGGCGTCGTCGACGAGGCGCAGGTCGAGCTCGTCGTCGGCCAGGGAGCCCTTGCCGTGCACGAACCCGATCTCCAGGCTCGAGCCGACCCGGCCACCCACGATCGACTCCTCGTCGATGATCAGGAGCACGGTCGCGGTGGTGCGGGTCACGCGCAGGACCCGGCCGACGAGGCCGTCGTTGTTGATGACCGTCATGTCCGCACCGATCCCGGCCTGCGAACCGGCGTCGATGGTGACGGTGTTGCTGAACGACTGGGACGAGCCGTAGGCCACGACCCTGGCCGGCACCAGCGCCTGGCCGAGGTTCTCGGCGGACTGGGTGAGGCCGTCGTACTCCTCGAGCCGATTCCTGTCGTAGCCGGCGGTGGCGACCAAGCTGTGCAGCTCGGAGTTCTCGGCCTCGAGGTCACGGATCTCGTCGTTGAGCGAGCCCTGGGTGCGCAACCACGAGGGGACCGCCGTGAACGGCCGGATCACCGCTGCCGTGGCGGACTCGACCGGACCGAACGCCTCACCGATCACCCGGCGCGCGGGCTCGACCGGGGAGTCGGTGCCGCCGTGGAAGTCGAGCGTGATCAGTGTGACGCTCGCGAGAAGCAGCGCGACCAGCAAGGAGCGCGGCGGTCGGTTGCGCGCATCGAGCCGGCTGATACCTCGCCAGCGACGCTCGCGGCCACCCGTGGCGCCGTTTCCCCCCAGGGCGCCCATCAGATCGGTCCGGCCATCAGAACCGCCGGACGTCCGAGACGAGGACCTGCTGGAGCGCCTCGAACTCCTCGACGCACTTGCCGGCGCCGAAGGCGACGCTCGAGAGCGGGTCGTCGGCCACGTGCACGGGCATGCCGGTCTCGTGGCGGAGCCGCTCGTCGAGACCGCGGAGAAGCGCGCCGCCACCGGTGAGCACGATCCCGCGGTCCATGATGTCGCCGGCGAGCTCGGGCGGCGTCTGGTCGAGTGTCGAGCGCACGGCATCGATGATGTTGTGGAGCGGCTCCTCGATCGCCTGCCGGAGCTCAGCGCTGGACACCACCACGGTGCGCGGCAGCCCGGAGACCATGTCGCGTCCGCGGATCTCCGCCTCCGGCTCGGTCGGCAACGGGAAGGCCGAGCCGAGGGTCAGCTTCATCTCCTCGGCGGTGCGCTCCCCCAGCATCAGGGAGTACTCCTTCTTCATCCACGCGATGATCGCCTGGTCGAGGTCGTCGCCGGCCGTCCGCACGCTGATGCTGGTGACGATGCCGCCGAGGCTGATCACCGCGACCTCGGTGGTGCCGCCGCCGACGTCGACGATCATGTTGCCCGTCGCCTCGTGCACCGGCAGCCCGGCGCCGATCGCGGCCGCCATCGGCTCCTCGATGATGTAGACCTTGCGCGCGCCCGCCTGGTAGCCGGCTTCCTTCACCGCGCGCTGCTCGACAGCCGTGATGCCGCTCGGCACGCAGATGACCATGCGCGGCTTGGCGAAGTAGCGACGCCGGTGCACCTGCTGGATGAAGTAGCGCAGCATCTGCTCGGTCGCCTCGAAGTCGGCGATCACGCCGTCCTTCAACGGCCGGATGGCGGCGATGTTGTCGGGCGTGCGGCCGATCATCCGCTTGGCCTCGTGGCCCACCGCGAGCACCTCGCCGGTGGTGGTGTTCATCGCCACCACGGACGGCTCGTCGAGCACGACGCCCTTGCCGCGAACATAGACCAGCGTGTTGGCGGTGCCGAGGTCCACGGCCATGTCCCGGCCGATGAAGCTAGAAGCCATGCGCGATGCCTCGCTGGAGATGCGTGTGTATGGGGAAGAGGCACGGAGCTGGTCCGACCCAAGGCTCAGGGTAGGTAGCGCGCACGCCCGTTCCCGGGAGGACACGCCCTCGACGCGGCCGAGGGGGAGAAGATCGCGGCCCACACCTTCGGCGCCAACCGGGACCGGGTGATCAACCTGCGCTGACCGGGGCCGCTCTTCGATGGCTCGGGCGGTGGTGGGCGGCGTGTCGCCGACACCGCGCTGCGTGTCGCGAGTGTGACGGGCGTGACGTGGCCCGGGCGCCTGCAGCTGGCCTTCGGGCTGGTCAGGCGTCGAGCTCGGGGAACCAGATGCCGATCTCGCGGGCGGCGGACTCGGGTGCGTCGGAGCCGTGGACCAGGTTCTGCTGGACCTTCAGGCCCCAGTCGCGCCCGAGGTCGCCGCGGATCGTGCCCGGCGCGGCGACCGTCGGGTCGGTGGCGCCGGCGAGCGAGCGGAAGCCCTCGATGCAACGCTCCCCCTCGATCACGATCGCCGCGACCGGTCCGGAGAGCATGAACTCGACGAGCGGCGCATAGAACGGCTTGCCCTCGTGCTCGGCGTAGTGCTCGGCGAGCAGCTCGGGCGTCGCCGTACGCAGCTCGAGCGCGACCAGGCCGTAGCCCTTGGCCTCGATCCGGCCGATCACGTCGCCGGTGAGGCCGCGGCGTACGCCGTCCGGCTTGACAAGGACAAGGGAGCGTTCAACTGCCGACTCGGTCATGGCGGCAGCCTAGCGACATGCGTCAGCCGTGCTCGGCGCGGTAGGCCGCCCAGGCGGCCGCCTTCTCGCGCTCGATCTTGCGGCCGAGGTGGTCAGCCGTCGCCCACAGGGCGGCGAAGACGGCGCCCAGCAGGAACATCATCGAGATCACGAGGCCGAGGCCGATGGCCGCGACCTGGATCGCGTAGCCGGCGGTGTAGGCCCAGGGTGCCCGCAGCATGCCCGCCAGCAGGAGACACACGACTGCGAGTCCGAGCCCGACGACGAGGGCGGTGCCCACGGGCACCTCGGCGATGGTGATCATCACCGGCACGGTGAGGCCGATCGTGATCGCCTCCAGACAGAGCACGGCGGCGCACATGCCCCGGCGAGGCGACCGCTCGGTCGGTGCGCTGGTCTCGCTCATCGCCGGCCCTTCAGCATGGCGCGGGCCTCCCCCACGGTGACCACCGACCCGGTGACCAGCACGGCCCCGGCGCCGAGGGCGTCGCCGAACGCCTCGCCGGCCTCGGCCAGGGTCGCGGCCCGGTCGATCGCCTCCGCGAGGTCGCTCACGACGGTGACGCGATCCTCGCCGTAGATCTCGGTGGCGGCGCGGCCCAGCTCGGCGGCCGTCATCGATCGCGAGCTGGAGTTCTGGGTGCAGATCAGGTGGTGGAAGTGCGGTTCGAACGCTGCCAGGACGCCGTCGGCATCCTTGTCGCCCATCACGCCCATCACACCGATCAGCGGCGAGAAGCTGAAGGAGTCCTCCAGTGCCGCGGCCGTGGCCTCGGCACCGTGGGGGTTGTGTGCCGCGTCGAGGACGATGGTGGGACTGCGGCGGATGACCTCGAGCCGACCCGGGCTGGTGACCTCGGCGAAGGCTGCGCGCACGAGCTCGACGTCGAGCGCCTCATCGCTGGCGAACGCCTCCACCGCGGCCAGTGCCACGGCAGCGTTCTGGGCCTGGTGGGCGCCGTACAACGGCAGGAAGACGTCGTCGTAACGCCCGCGCAGACCTTGCAGGCTCAGCACCTGGCCGCCGACGGCAGGAACCCGGGAGATGACCCCGAACTCCATGCCCTCGCGGGCGACGGTGGCACCGACCTCGACGGCCCGCGCGAGCAGCACGGCCGCCACCTCCGCCGACTGCTCGGCGAAGATCGCGAAGCAACCGGGCTTGAGGATGCCGGCCTTCTCGGTCGCGATGGCGGTGGTGCTGTCGCCCAAGTACTTCGCGTGGTCGAGCGCGATCGGCAGCACGACTGCGACGTCGGCGTCGGCGACATTGGTGGCGTCCCAGGTGCCGCCCATGCCCACCTCGACGACGGCCACGTCGACGGGTGCGTCGGCAAAGGCGGCATAGGCCATCGCGACCATGGTCTCGAAGAACGACAGCGGGTGTTCCTGGTCCGCGTCGATGATGTGCGTGTAGGCCGCCACGTCGTTGAACGCCCGGACGAACTCCTCGTCGCTGAGCTGCTCGCCGTCGATGCTGATCCGCTCGCTCATCCGCTCGAGGTGAGGGCTGGTGAAGCGACCGGTCCGCAGGTCCAGCGCACGCAGCAGCCGCTCGATCATGCGACTGGTGGACGTCTTGCCGTTGGTGCCGGTCAGGTGGATCACCCGGAGCGACTTCTGGGGCTCGCCGAGCAGCTCGGTGAAGGCCTTGATCCGGTCCAGGCTCGGCTCGAGCTTGGTCTCGGGCCAGCGGGACAGCAGGGCGTCCTCGACTTCGGCGTAGGTCTCGGCGGGGCGGGCGTTCGCGGGGTTCTCACTCATCTCGCGTCGAGTCTAGGGCGCCTCAGCAGCGGACGACCCTTCGCCAGGGCTTGACCACCTCGAGCGCCCGACCGTCCACCGGGTGCTCGCGGAACTCCTCGAGTGCGTCGGCCCACCGCGCGTCGGCGGTCCCGGTGACATACATGGCCGAACCCTGGTCGGCGTAGATGAGGCCGAAGCGCTTCATCGCGACCACGATCGCCCGGGCCGCCCCGTGGTAGGGCGCCGTCGGGAACGACTTCTTCAGCCGGAACCGCAGGCCGTACGCCGGCAGGTTGCCGGCGGTGTTGCCCGACGGGCCGCAGTGCCGGGCGGGCCAGGTGTAGGCGTAGCGCGCCGACGGCAACGTGAACCGGAGCGCATGCGTGATCGCCCCGGACGCCGCCTCGTCGTAGCTCAGCAGCCCGGGCAGGATCGGCAGCCCGGCGGCATCCGCCGACGTCCAGCGGGCTGGGCGGAGGCGGTTCGTCGACAGGTCCCAGCGCGCGGCCGCCGCGGCCCGCCAGCCGACCACGGCCCCGGACGCGTCGCGGACCCGCTCGGCGGCGTACAGCTCGATCAGGTCGCAGGTTCCGCGGCGTACGGCGAGGACATGCCGATCCCCCGCTGCGGGATCCGGGTCGGCGTCGCTGCCGCCCTCGATCGCCGCGTCGGCCGGGATGAAGACCGGGCCGCGGTCGCTCTCGTCGCCGTAGTCCTCGCCGTCCACGCCGAACTCCAGCGGCAGCAGCGGCTGGTCCTCGTCGACCACGTTGACCGGGATGCCGTAGTACTCCTCGGTGGTGCCGAGGTCGAGGTGCAGGTCATGACCGGCGGCCTGCGTGCTCACGATCGCCGACGACGACTTCCGGACAGGTCGCCTGTCGATGCGCTGGTTCCACGGGTTGTCGGCCGGGAAGATCGTGCAGCCGCCGACGGTGTGGACGCCCACGCGGGGGGTCACCGGCCCGGCCGCGGGAGCCGACGACAGTGGCGTTGCGAACAGGCCGAGGGTGACCAGGAGCAGGATCGGGCGTCGCATCCAGCGATCCTAGGCCGCACTGCTCACGCGATGAGCAGGTTGGCCATGTCCACCACCGGGCGGTAGCCGAGCGCTTCGTAGATCTTGTTGGAGGTGGGGTTGGCCTGATCGGTGAACAGGCAGGCGCGAGACCCGGACGCGACGATCTGCCGTGACACCTCGGCGACGGCCGCACTCGCATAGCCGTGGCCGCGCCTGGCCTTCGGGGTGTAGACCGGGCCGACCCGGGCGACACCGAAGGCCGGGGCGTTGGCACCGGTGAGGTGGACGACCTCCCCGCTCTCGTCCTCCCACAGCCAGATCCGGCGCCGGTCGATCCGGCGCAGCATGTCCGCCTCGTCGGGGGCTTCATGAGCGCTGCTGCCCGGCTGCCGACCGGCCTGCTCGTCCGCGTCGCGCATGAACGCGTCGAACCAGGCGGTCGCCACGTCGAGGTCGCCGCGCACGGCGGGGCGCAGCCGGCCGGGCACCGCCGCCGGCTCGACCAGCTCGCCCAGCTCGAACAGGCGGGTGTGCTGAGCGACCTCGACCGATCCACCCGCGAGTCGTGCCGTCTCGTCGGCAAGGACCCGCGCGGCGGGCAGCGCCCCGTTGACCGCCCCCACCCCCTCACCACGCTCGTACAGGGTGCGCGCCAGCAACAGTGCGCACTCGGGCGACATCGGCAACAGGAACAGCGGGCGGGCGGCGAAAGGGGCCGTGCGCATGGCCACGCCGCGCACCTCGCTGCCCGAGCGGGCAACCGCGTACCAGTTCCTCGGACCCTGGGTGACCCCCTCGGCCAGGTCCACCACCGCGCGCTGGGCCACCGAGGCCACCACCGTCGACACGACCGGCTGCTCGGTGAGGTGCTCCCGCGCGACGTCGAGGAAGACAGCGGGGTCGGTGTAGAACTCGAGCTGCATGGCGCAACGCTAGTCACCTCGCGACCACGGGGGTAACTCGTTTTCTCGCCCCCGAGCCGCGCTCATAGACTGCGCGCATGACTGACATCAGCCCCGAGCCCGAGTCCACGACGTCCGCACGCCGCGACGTCGTCGTACCCGACAAGGCCGTGCTCGAAGGGCTCGAGGCCACCTGGTCGGAGCGCTGGAAGACCAACGAGACCT
>NZ_JANPEO010000032.1:0-3686 GCF_031422975.1 Nocardioides sp.
GCGAGGCGCTGCAGCTCGGTCACTCCTACATCGGCACCGAGCACATCCTGCTCGGCCTGATCCGCGAGGGCGAGGGTGTCGCCGCCCAGGTGCTGCAGAAGCTCGGCGCCGACCTCAACCGCGTGCGCCAGCAGGTCATCCAGCTGCTCTCGGGCTTCCAGGGCAAGGAGTCGGCCGCTTCGGGTGCGGCGGCGAGCGGCTCGGGCTCCGAGGCGCCGTCGAGCTCGCTGGTCCTCGACCAGTTCGGCCGCAACCTGACCCAGGCCGCCCGCGAGGGCAAGCTCGACCCGGTCATCGGCCGCGAGCAGGAGATCGAGCGGGTCATGCAGATCCTCTCGAGGCGCACGAAGAACAACCCGGTGCTGATCGGCGAGCCCGGCGTCGGCAAGACGACGATCGTCGAGGGCCTGGCGCAAGACATCGTCAAGGGCAACGTGCCTGAGACGCTCAAGGACAAGCAGATCTACACCCTCGACCTCGGTGCGCTCGTCGCCGGCTCGCGCTACCGCGGTGACTTCGAGGAGCGTCTCAAGAAGGTGCTCAAGGAGATCCGCACACGCGGGGACATCGTGCTGTTCATCGACGAGATCCACACCCTCGTCGGCGCCGGCGCGGCCGAGGGCGCGATCGACGCGGCCTCCATCCTCAAGCCGATGCTGGCTCGTGGCGAGCTGCAGACCATCGGTGCGACGACGCTCGACGAATACCGCAAGTACCTCGAGAAGGACGCTGCGCTCGAGCGCCGCTTCCAGCCGATCCAGGTCGCCGAGCCGTCCATCGCGCACACGATCGAGATGCTCAAGGGTCTGCGCGACCGCTACGAGGCGCACCACCGGGTGACCATCACCGACGAGGCGCTGGTCTCGGCGGCCACGCTCGCCGACCGCTACATCTCCGACCGGTTCCTGCCGGACAAGGCGATCGACCTCATCGACGAGGCGGGCTCGCGCCTGCGCATCCGCCGGATGACCGCGCCTGCCGACCTGCGTGAGTACGACGACAAGATCGCCGACGTGCGCCAGCGCAAGGAGAGCGCGATCGACGGCCAGGACTTCGAGGCGGCCGCGCGTCTGCGTGACGAGGAGAAGCAGCTCATCGCCCGCAAGGCCGAGCGCGAGACCCAGTGGCGCTCGGGCGACATGGACGAGGTCGCCGAGGTCGACGAGGAGCTCATCGCCGAGGTCCTCGCCGTGGCGACCGGCATCCCGATCGTGAAGCTCTCCGAGGAGGAGTCGACCCGACTGCTCAAGATGGAGGACGAGCTCCACAAGCGCGTGATCGGCCAGGAAGAGGCCGTCAGGGCCCTCTCGCGGGCCATTCGACGTACCCGGGCCGGGCTCAAGGACCCGAAGCGTCCCGGCGGCTCGTTCATCTTCGCCGGCCCGTCCGGTGTGGGTAAGACGTGGCTGTCCAAGACGCTGGCCGACTTCTTGTTCGGTGACGAGGACTCGCTGATCCAGCTCGACATGAGCGAGTTCAGCGAGAAGCACACCGTCTCGCGGCTGTTCGGTTCGCCTCCCGGCTACGTCGGCTACGAAGAGGGCGGCCAGCTCACCGAGAAGGTGCGCCGCAAGCCGTTCTCCGTGGTGCTCTTCGACGAGGTGGAGAAGGCTCACCCCGACATCTTCAACAGCCTGTTGCAGATCCTCGAGGAAGGTCGCCTGACCGACTCGCAGGGCCGGGTGGTCGACTTCAAGAACACCGTCATCATCATGACCACCAACCTCGGCACCCGCGACATCTCCAAGGGCCAGAACCTCGGCTTCCAGCAGTCGGGCGACGGCAGCTCCTACGAACGGATGAAGAACAAGGTCTCCGAGGAGCTCAAGCAGCACTTCCGGCCCGAGTTCCTCAACCGTGTCGACGAGATCATCGTGTTCCCGCCGCTGACGCAGGAGCAGATCGTCGCCATGGTCGACAACATGATCGCGGGCGTCGAGCTCCGGCTCAAGGACCGTGACATGCAGCTCGAGCTGACCCAGCCGGCCAAGAACCTCCTGGCCGAGCGGGGCTTCGACCCGGTGCTGGGTGCGCGTCCGCTGCGGCGCACGATCCAGCGCGAGATCGAGGACGTGATGGCCGAGACGATGCTCTTCGGCGAGATCGGCCCCGGCCAGATCGTGCTCGTGGACATCGAGGGCGAGGGCCCCAACGCCACGTTCACGTTCAAGGGTCAGAAGGTCTCGGCGATGCCGGACATGCCGCCCTTCGAGACGGCCGACGTGCTGGGCGACAGCGAGCCCCCGCTCGAGGGACCCGACGACAGCGCGGGCCCGATCGACGTGGAGAAGTCCACCGACTGAGTCATCCGCACCATCCGGAGCCCCCGACCGACCTGGCCGGGGGCTCCGGCGCATTTCGGGGTGTGTCCTTCTTGCCCGATATCCATGGGCGAGATGGCTCAGGATCCGCCGGATCGCGCGCCATCGCGCCCATGGATATCCCGACGATCGAGGGTCAGGACGGCAGGGCGTACGCCGATGGGCCGGCCGTCACGATCAGCCGGTCGTCGACCAGGCCGGCTATACAGCGCTCGCGCTGGGTCGCGTGCGGCCACACGGCGTCGATGCGCGAGCGGTGGACCGGGCCCTCGGCATCGCGGAGCACGGCCATGATCCGCCCGCGGCACTGACGATCCGTCCCTTCCCACGCCTGGCCGCGACGGGGAGGGCCGTCGTGGGCCGGCCGTCCGGCAGCCAGCCACGCGCACTGGTCGGCGATCGGACAGGAGTCGCAGTGCGGGTCGCGAGCCGTGCAGACGAGTGCGCCCAGCTCCATCACTGCGACCGCCCAGGTGGCGGCCGTCGACACGTCAGCCGGCAGGAGGTCTGTCGCGAGATCGCGCTCCGCGCGGGTCACCGATGTGGGCGCGAACTCGACCCCGCTGACCGCCCGGGCGAAGACGCGGCGGACGTTGGTGTCGAGCACTGCGTGCCGCTGGCCGAAGGCGAAGCTCGCGATGGCCGACGCCGTGTAGTCCCCGATCCCGGGCAGGGCCAGCAGGTCGGCGTACGCCGCAGGCACCTCGCCGCCGTGTGCGCTCACGATCGCCGTCGCGGCCGCGTGCAGGCGCAGCGCCCGTCGCGGGTAGCCGAGCCGCCCCCACATCCGCACTGCCTCCCCAGTCGCTTCGACCGCCAGTGCCGCCGGTGTGGGCCAACGGGCCAGCCAGGCGGCGTGCACCGGGATCACCCGAGCCACCGGGGTCTGCTGCAGCATGAACTCCGAGACCAGCACCGACCACGCCGACGCCGTCGGCGAGCGCCACGGAAGGTCGCGCGCGTGCTCGTCGTACCACCCGAGCACCGGGTCGTGGAGATCGCTCATCGCCCCAGATCCTATGTGGGATGCGGGGTCTCGCGGTGTGGCAACAGGATCGAGGGGCGCTGGCTGTCTACCGTGGCGCCATGCCGTCCACGTCCCTGCAACCACGCGGTCCGCTGCCCCCGCGCATCTACTGGACGCGCCGTCTGGTGCTGCTGGGAATTGCGCTGGCGCTGGTGGCCGGTTTCGCGCGGATCCTGGGGGGCTCGAGCGACGGGTCGGACGACGGTGGCGACCAGGCCACACGCCGGTTCACAGACGCGACAGAACGTTCGAATGTCCGGCATCGGCGCGCTCATCCTTTCGACTGTTTTCGTGCTTGCCCAGTTTCGTGTTGTCGTGCTGCTCAGGGCGGGTGGCTG
>NZ_JANPEO010000033.1:0-12443 GCF_031422975.1 Nocardioides sp.
CAGGGTCACCCGCGCCATCGCCAAGGCGATCGGCCTGGTGGCCCTCGTGGCGAGCCAGATCATCGTGGTGTCGCTGACGGCCCCCCCGACGGCGGCCGCGGACCCGTGCGGGCCGGGTGGCAACAAGATCGTCTGCGAGAACTCCAAGCCCGGTACCGCCCCCGAGATCTGGGACATCAACGGCGCCGGTAGCGAGTCCATCCAGGGCTTCGCGACCGACATCTCCGTCAACCTCGGTGAACGCATCGACTTCAAGATCGACACGCCAGCGACGTCGTACACCATCGACATCTACCGGACCGGCTACTACCAGGGCCTCGGGGCTCGCAAGATCGCAACCGTCGCGCCGAGTGCGTCGCTGCCGCAGAACCAGCCCAACTGCATCACCGATGCAACGACCGACCTCTACGACTGCGGCAACTGGGCGGTCTCGGCCTCGTGGACCGTCCCGTCCACTGCGGTGTCCGGGGTCTACATCGCACTGCTGCAGCGCACCAACGGCGACTCGAGCCACATCACCTTCATCGTGCGCGACGACGCGAGCCAGGCCGACATCGTCTTCCAGACCTCCGACCCGACCTGGCACGCCTACAACACCTACGGCGGGTCGAGCTTCTACCAGGGGGCCGCCCGTGGCCGGGCGTACAAGCTGAGCTACAACCGGCCGTTCTCCACCCGCGGCACGTCGTCCGGGCGCGACTTCTACTTCGGCAACGAGTATCCGCTCGTGCGTTTCCTCGAGCGCAACGGGTACGACGTGTCCTACATCGCCGGCGTCGACACCGATCGGCGGGGGAATCTGCTGACCAACCACAAAGTGTTCCTCTCCGTCGGACACGACGAATACTGGAGCGGCGCGCAGCGAGCCAACGTCGAGGCGGCCCGCGACGCCGGCGTGAACCTGCAGTTCCTCGCCGGCAACGAGGTCTACTGGCGGACCCGTTACGAGCCGTCGGCCGATGCCTCGCACACGGCGTACCGCACGCTCGTCAGCTACAAGGAGACCTGGGGCAACGCCAAGATCGATCCCAGCGCCCAGTGGACCGGGACCTGGCGCGACCCTCGCTTCGCCTCGCCCGCCAACGGAGGCGGCAAGCCGGAGAACGGCCTCGTCGGAACGGCATACATGGTGAACTTCAGCGACCTCGCCATGACCGTGAAGCAGGACGAGGGCAAGCTGCGGCTGTGGCGCAACACCGGCCTGGCAACCATGACCGGCACGTCCACCACGCTGGCGCCCCACACCGTCGGCTACGAGTCCAACGAGGTCCTCGACAACGGCTTCGGGCCACCCGGCCTGATCAAGCTCTCGACGACCACGGGAGCAGTGCCCGAATACCTACGCGACTACGGCAACACCGTCAGTCCCGGTCAGACACGGCACAACATGACGCTTTACAGGGCCGCGAGTGGAGCCCTCGTGTTCAGCGCCGGGACGGTGCAGTGGACCTGGGGTCTTGACGCCCAGCATGACTCCGAGTACGCCAACGCGACGGCGGATGTGCGCATGCAGCAGGCGCAGATCAACCTGCTCGCCGACATGGGGGCGCAGCCCACGACCCTGATGCCCACCCTGGTCTCAGCCACCAGAACGACGGATACGACGGGCCCGGTGGTCACCATCAGCACGCCGGCCGCGGGCGGCAGCCAGAAGAACGGCGACCGGATCACGATCACCGGCACGGCCACCGACGCCGGGGGACAGGTCGCTGGCATCGAGGTCTCGGCCGACAACGGCCAGACGTGGCAGGCGGCATCGGGCACCACGTCGTGGACGCACACCTTTGTCCAGCAGGGCCGTGGCAGCACTGCCGCGCTGGTCCGCGGCATCGACGACAGTGCCAACATCGGCGTGCCGACCAGCCGGTCGTTCCAGGTGACCTGCCCGTGCAGCATCTTCGGCAACGTCACTCCGGCCGTCCCCGACACCGCAGACAACGTCTCCGTCGAGCTCGGCCTACGCTTCACCCCCGTCGTCGACGGTTTCGTCACCGGGGTCCGGTTCTACAAGGGCACCGGCAACACCGGCACCCACGTCGGTTCGCTGTGGGGTCCCGGTGGCCAGCGACTCGGCCAGGTCCAGTTCGCCGCCGAGACGGCCACCGGCTGGCAGACGGCGACCTTCGCCGACGCCGTACCCGTCACCGCCGGGCAGAACTACACGGTGTCCTACTCAGCTCCGCGGGGTCATTACGCCTCCGAGCAGTACGCCTTCATCTACCGCGGCAAGGACGCAGGCGCCATGCAGGTGGACGGTGGCTGGGGCGCTCAGCCTGCCGGTGTATACGGCAACCCCGGGACACTGCCGTCCTCGAGCTACCTCAACGCCAACTACTTCGTCGACGTCACCTTCTCCGCCACTGACGACTCTCCGCTCATCGCGATGAGCCAGGCGCCGTCACCGGACGCGACGGGGGTGCCGGCCACCACGTCGGTGAGCGCAAGGTTCTCCAAGCCCATGGCGCCGGGCACCCCGGCGATCCGCCTGGTGGACTCCAACGGCACCGCTGTCCAGGGCACCACCACCTACGACGCCACCACCCGGACGATCACCTTCCGACCGACCGCCACGCTCGCCTCGTTCGTGAGGCACACCGCGACGCTGTCAGGCACCGACAGCCAGGGCAACCCCATCACGTCGGGTGGCACGTGGTCGTTCACGACCGCCAAGCCACCGAACCCGCCGGGTGTCTGCCCGTGCTCGCTGTTCAGTGACGAGACGACCCCGACCGTGCTGGAGATCAACGACGGCGTGCCGCTGACCCTCGGCACCCGGTTCACCTCCGACGTCAAAGGCATCGTCACCGGCGTCCGGTTCTACAAGTCGCCCGGCAACACGGGCGTCCACGTGGGCTCGCTGTGGAACCAGAACGGTGTCCAGCTGGCCACCGGGAACTTCGCCAACGAGTCCGCCAGCGGCTGGCAGCAACTGACCTTCACCACCCCGGTGTCGATCGCCAAGAACACGCCTTACATCGTGGCCTACCGGTCGCCGAGCGGCCGCTACTCCGCCTCACCCAACGCCTTCGCCGAGCGCGACCTGTCGTGGGCGCCGCTGCGAGTGAGCTCGACCGCGGGCTCCTACACCTACGCCGCCGGCTTCCCGGGCGCCTCCTCGACCACCAACTACCTCGTCGACGTGATGTTCGAGAAGACTCCACCGCAGATCCAGGTCACCTCCCAGGCGCCGGCGTCCGGCGCGCTGGACGTCCCGCGGGGTAGCAAGGTCATCGTCGACCTCTCCGACGCGGTCGAGCCCGGCTGGTCCTTGACGGCCTCGGACAGTGGGGGCGCGCTCGCCGGTGCGGCGACGATCTCCACCGATCGCATGCGGATCACCTGGACGCCGAGCGCGCTGATGCCCGCGGGCACCGATGTGACGGCCCGGTTGGCGGGGGTCATCTCCAGTGACGGCGCGATCCTGCCCACGACCACCTGGACGTTCCAGACCCGCGCTGCCGAGACGGCACAGAACCAGACGCTGCTCGGCGACGTGGTGCCCGAGACGGCCGCCACGGATGACGGCGCACCGGTCGAGCTCGGCATGGCCTTCACCCCGTCACGCGACGGCACGGTCAAAGCCATCCGGTTCTTCAAGGGCGCGGGCAACAACGGGACCCACACGGGATCGATCTGGTCGATGGCCGGCAGCCGGCTGGCAACCGTGACGTTCTCCGGGGAGACCGCGAGCGGCTGGCAGACCGCCACCCTGGGCCAACCGCTCCCGGTGAGTGCAGGTACGACGTACGTCGTCTCCTACTTCGCACCGCAGGGCCGGTATGCCGTGACCGGCGGCTTCTTCAGCGCCCCGGTCACCAAGGGCGACCTGACGGCTCCGGCCACCAACAACGGGCGCTACTACTACTCGTCGACCGGCGGGTTCCCGGCCTATACCTTCGGTGCGGCCAACTACTTCGTGGACGTGCTGTTCGAAGCTGCCGCCGCGACCCTCTCGGTCAGCGGTCGGACCCCGGCCTCCGGAGCCGACTCCGTGTCGGTCTCGGCCGCACCCTCCCTGACCGTGTCAGCACCGCTCGCCCCGGGGTGGGCGGCGACGCTCACCAACGGCGGCGCCCCGGTCGCCGGGACCTCGTCGCTCTCCGGCGACAGCAGGACGATCACCTTCACGCCGTCGGCGTCCCTCGCCCCCAGTACGGCGTACACCGTGGGCGTCAGCGGGCTCGCCTCGACGGAGGGCGCAGCCCTGCCCACGCAGACCTGGTCGTTCACCACCGGACCTGACGACACGGGCACCACCTCGCTGATGACGGGCCTGATCCCCGACACACCGGCTGCGGACGACCCGTCGTCCATCGAGGTCGGCACCGGGTTCACATCCTCGCAGGCGGGCACCGTCACGGCGGTGAAGTTCTACAAGGGGACGGGCAAGACCGGCACGCACGTCGGCTCATTGTGGAGCAGCGACGGCACGCGGCTCGGGCAGGTCACCTTCACCAACGAGACCGCGACCGGCTGGCAGACCGCCACCTTCACGGCCCCGGTGCCGGTGACGGCCGGCGCTAGCTACGTCGTGTCCTACTACGCCCCCAACGGTCGCTACGCCGCGTCGCCCGGCTTCTTCGCGGGCCCGCGCGTGGTCGGATCACTGACCGCGCCGGCCGGCGGCAACGGTGTCTACGTCTACGGCGCCGGGGGTGGCTTCCCGAACGGCTCGTGGAACTCCACGAACTACTACGTCGACGTGGTCTTCAGGGCGGCGTCGTGACGGCATGACGCACGAGACGGCAGACGCTGCACCGGAGGACTTGGCGCGCACGGCGGCTGGCGCCTTCGGTTGGAGCGTCCTCAACACGGCCCTCTCGAGGTTCGGGACGCTCTTGGTGGGCATCGCCCTGGCACGGATGCTGGGCCCGGACGAGTTCGGCACCTTCGCGGTCGCGATGGTGGCGCTGCTCGCGGTGCTCAGCTTCAACGAGCTCGGAGTCAGCCTGGCGATCGTGCGGTGGGAGCGCAGCCCGGACACCATCGTCGGCACGGTCAATGCCATCTCGACCGGCGGGAGCGTCCTGCTCTTCATTGCCGTGTTTCTCTCGGCCAGCACCGTCGCCGACCTGCTCGGGGCGCCCGACGCGGCCGGCATCATCCGGCTGATGTCCGTCTCGGTCGTGTTCAGCGGCATGGTCGCGGGCCCGGCCGCCCTACTGCAGCGCCAGTTCCGGCAGCGACGTCGACTGGTGATCGACCAGGTTGTGACCTGGTCCGGCACGGCGCTCTCGCTGGCCCTCGCGCTGGGTGGCTTCGGAGCGTGGAGCCTGGCCTGGGGACGCGTCGTCGCCACCCTGATCGGGGTGGCGCTGTTCGTGCACGCGGTCGGGCACTACCGCTGGCGGGTGGACCGGTCCCTCGTGCTGCCGCTGCTGCGATTCGGGCTTCCGCTCGCCGGTGCCAGCATCTTGGTGTTCGCCGTCGGGTACGTCGAGCAGATTGCGGTGGGTGCGACGCTTGGCGCCACCGCCCTGGGCATCTTCGTGCTGGCCTTCAACCTCGCTTCGTGGCCCGTCAACATGTTCTCCCAGCCCTTGCGCAGCGTCGCTCCCGCGGTCTTCTCCCGTCTCCAGGACGATCGCGCGCGGATGGGGGTCGCCTTCACCACCACCCTGCGGGCCGCCGCCGCGCTGACGCTGCCGGTGTGCCTCGTGGCCGCGGTCGCGGCCGAGGATGTCGTGCGATTCGTGTACGGCGCCGCCTGGGTGCCTGCGGCCGGCGTGTTCCGGATCCTGGTCCTGGTGGCTGCCTTCCGGATCCTGTTCGAGCTGTCCTACGACTTCCTCGTGGTGGTGCGGCGGACCGGGCAGCTGCTGACCGTCCAGGTGGTGTGGTTGCTGGCCCTCGCCCCCGCCGTGGTGGTCGCCGCCCGGCGCGAGGGTGTGGTCGGGGTCGCCGTGGCCGAGCTCGTGGTGGTCGTCGTCGTGGTGCTGCCGACCTACCTGTGCCTGCTCCGACGGGCGGGGCTGTCGCTGGCGCCCCTCGGTGGGGCGGTCATCCAGCCGCTCCTTGTCTCACTCGCCGCGGCCGCGGGCACCGCGCTGGTCGTCGATCGGGTGTCCTCGTCCCTGGTGGCGTCCGTCGGGTCCGGGCTGGTATGCCTGGCTGCGATCGCCGTGCTCGTCGTGCTCCGGCGCGACGAACTGCGCCAACTGCTTTCGTTGCGTCGTCCCGATGACGTGAGCAGTGAGGCCGGGCAGTCCTCGACTCAGGCGGTGAAGGCGTGAGTGGCACGGTCGAGCTGCTGGACCGCAACTGGCAGCACTTCGAACGGCTCGTTGCTCGCAGCGAGAGGCTGCTCGTGGCCGGCCGTGATGAGCGTGCAGCAGTCGGCGCGATGCAGGCGGCGGCGTACGCATGCTTCAACCACACGGGGCTCTTCGCCAGCGACCGTCTCGAGAACCTGCTGACCGCGCTGAGCGCCCGAGAGCTGCCCACCGCGAGGCCCGCCGATGCGACGATCCCTCCTGCCTCGAGGGGCGGCGCCGCGCGAGTCCTGCACGTGGCCACCCAGGTCTACGACACCGGCGGCCACTCGCAGATGCTCGCACAGTGGATCCGCGCCGACGAGCATCGTGACCACCACGTGTGCCTCACCGATCAGGCGGACGTGCCCGTCGCCGACAAGGTCCTCGCGGCGGTCGGCGGCCGAGCATCGGTGAGCACTCTGGACCGTCCGTTCGCCGGGTTGCTCGGCAGGGCTGCTGCCCTTCGGGAACTGGCCTCGGGCTTCGACCACGTGGTGCTCCACGTACACCCCCACGACGTGGTCCCGTCGATAGCGTTGACCGGGAGAGCCGGCCCGGAAGTGCTCTACGTCAACCATGCCGACCACCTGTTCTGGGTCGGCACCCACGTCCTGGACCGCTTGGTCAACCTGCGCGAGAGCGGGCAGGAGCTGGCCGTCGAGCGCCGCGGCGTCCCCCGAGAACGCAACGCCGTCCTGATCCGTCCCCTCGACCTCCGGGCGCGCAGCCAGGGGCGGGCCGAGGCCAAGGTCGCGCTGGGGATCGACCCGCGGCTGGTGGTCGTGGCCAGCGCGGCGGCGGCGTTCAAGTTCGAGCCGGTCGAGGGTCAGGGCTTCCTCGACGTCGTCCTGCCGGTGCTTGAGAGGTACGGCGACACCCGGCTGCTCGTCGCGGGTCCGGACCCGGTGGGGGAGTGGGCAGCGCTGGCAGATCGCGGGCAGGGCCTGGCCACCGGCCTCCTGCCGGACGTCCGGCCGGTGCTGGAGGCCGCGGACGTCTACGTCGACTCCTACCCCTTCTCCTCCCTCACCTCGATGCTCGAGGCCGCCGCACTGGGCACACCCGTCATCACGTTGCGGGCCCCTTCGCAGGAGCCGGCGGTCCTTGACGCCGACACTCCCGAGCTCGCCGACCATCTACAGGTCGCCTCCTCGTCGCAGGACCTACGGCTCCGGCTCGGCTCGCTCGTGGACGACGCGCGCCTACGCCAGGCACTGGGTGAGGACACGGCACAGGCGGTGCGTGAGGCGCACGCCGACGGTGCCTGGCGACGCTCCGTCGACAGTCTGCTGGAGCAGCGGGTCGCGCTCCCCGGGGTGCCACTGACGCCCGCCACCCGTCGGACGGGTCGGCTCGATGCGAGGGTCGCGCTCCTGATGGGTGGCGGCCGGCATGCCGGAACCGGTGGTTCTTCGGCCGTGATCGCTCCGCTCCTCAGCTGGCAGGAGCGGATCGTGACCGTGCGCGAACTGGTGCGCGCCAGGCGGCGGCCGGCCGCGTTGCTCCTGGTGCCGGCCTCATGGGTGCGCGTGGTCAAGAGGGTGCGGGCGGCCGCTGGGTGAGCCTCCGCATCGCCCCGGCCAGGCCGATGAGGAGGAAGAAGCAGCCCGCGGTCTGGGGGAAGGCGAAGGTGTCGAAGAAGGCGAGCCCGCACGCGCCCGCGGCGATCGCAGCCTGGAGGGCCTGGGCAAGCTGTCGGTCCTCGGACTCGGGCAGCGATGCACGCGCCTGACGCGCCCCCAAGATTCCCACCGTGACGAGGATCAACAGCCCAAGCAGGCCGACGAGGCCGCCCTCGATCAAGAGGCCGAGGTAGCTGTTGTCGAGGATCCAGTACTTGGGCAGGAATGTGCCGAAGCCGCGTCCGACGATCGGACTGTTCGCAATGAACTCGCCGGCGATGTCGTAGCTGCCAGTGCGCGACGCGACACTGGGGTCCTGGCCTGCGTTGGAGAACAGCCCTCGGATCGCGCCCAGGAGGCCGGGAACGGTGACGTACATGACGGCGGTGACCGCGAGCAGAAAGCCGAGGGCGCGCAGTCGTTTGCGGGCATCCCACGACATGCCCAGCACGGTCACTCCCATCAGGGCGCACAGGTAGGCCGACCGGGACATCGAGAAGAAGATCGACACGATCGTCGCGATCAGCATGACCCGGAACAGCCACGCGTGTCGCGAGCCTGCTGAGGCGCAGACGATGGTGATGGGCAGGGTCATGCCGAGCAGGACGCCATATTCGATGGGGCTGGTGGAAGTGCCGCTCGGTCGTGCGAAACCCGAACGCATCCCCAGGTTCCACTCGGACGTCCCCGCGGTGAGCCCGGGAACACGGATGCGATCCACATAGAGCTCCCCAGTGAGGTACTGGACCAGGCCCAGGAGCGCGACCAGACCCGCCGCGACCGCGATACGACGCAGGATCACGCGATGCCGTGCGAGATCGGAGATGCCGTCGGTGGCAATCAGGACGACGCCGGCCATGCCGATCAATCTGAGCAGGCCGTTGTCGGCCACGCTGATCTCGTCGCCGGGAATCGGGCCGGCCATCGCGTGCGCGTACACGGCGACCATGATCAAGAGCCAGCCGAGCATGCTCGCCCGGACCGGCTGGAAGCCTGCGTACGTCGGTTCGGAGCGCCGCAGGACGAACCACGCCCAGCAGAAGAAGGTGGCGATGCCGATGAGGTTGGCTGGGCTGCCGGCGCTGCCGAAGGCCGAGAACACCATGGGCGACGGGATCAGCCAGAGCAGGGTCAGGTAGAGGGTGAGGATCGTGGTCGCGTCCACGCCGGTGCGTGTCTCGACCGAGGCGATCGTCACGAGGTGTCTCCACGCGCTCCGAGCGTGGCGCGCGATCGCGTGGCGGGGTGAGCCGTCACCCCTTTCCCTTTCCCGTTCCTGGTCCCGTCCGTGGGCTCGTCGCGGCGCGTCGTCGCCTCCGGCATCTTGACGCGGCGTCGTCCTGCGAGCAATCCGTCGATGAGAGCGATCATGAGCAGGCCCGAACCGCCGAGCGCCGCCGCGGCGAGGAGGGCTGCGCGGATCTGGCTCTTCCGGCTCGTGACGGGTTGCTCATCTTGGGTCAGGACCAGCGCAGTCACCTTCTCCGCAGGAGGCAGGTCGAGCCCGGACTGGAGGTTGTCGAGCTCGGAGGGGACGCGATCCATCAGCGACTTGAGGGCCGTCACAGCGACGTCCGGGGTGCCCGCCTCGGTGGTGAACAAGATGATGGGAGCGCTGTTGGTGTAGTCGGGAGTGACCTCGAACGACGTGCCGGTCGGGAACTGTTCCCCGAACTGGTCACTCACGCTCTTCGAGGTGAGGGCGCGCACCAGGACATCGCGTGCCTGGCTGACTCCGCCCAGACCGAGATAGGGGTTCCCCTTCATCTTCACGCCTGCGCTCGGCCCCTGGGTCTGGAAAGGAGGAAAGATCAGCACGGTGCCGGACGCCTCGAAGTCGGGGCCGGCGCGATCGGCAACCAAGAAGGTCGCGGCGCCGCTCACCACCATCAGCACCAGCACCAGGTACCAGCGTTTGCGGAGAGACCTCCAGAAGACCTTCAACTCCATGACGCCAACTGCTCCCGCTTCATCTGCCCGGGGCGACGGTGCTGCGTCGTTGGCCGATGAAGTCCGCGAGCGTGCCGACGCTCTCGAACACCTCACTGGTGAAGTCCTCGTCGTCGATGACGATGTCGAACCTGTCCTCCAGAGCCGCCGCGAGCTCGACGACGCCCAAAGAGTCGAGTTCGGGGAGCTCGCCGAACAGGCCGGTATCGCGGTTCAACGTGCTCGCGCGGTCCTCGATGCCGAGCGTTCTCACCAGCACTTCGACCACACCGGTCAAGGTTGCCTCGCTTTCCAATCCCGTGCTGTTCACGGTGATCGTTCCCTCCTGGTCGTGGGATGTTTCTGGGCTGTTCATATGAGTACCTCTGCCGGTGGTGGGTGTCCGAGAAAGGCCGTCGGGCTGGCAGTCAGGCCGTATGCGCCGGCCTGGAAGATGGTCACGAGGTCTCCGACCTCAACCTGCGGCAGCGCCACGTCCGCGCCCAGCACGTCCAGTGGCGTGCACAGGGACCCGACCACGGTCACTGGCCCGGTCGGTGACTCCTCGACGCGGTTGCCGAGGGCGATCGGGTAGTTGCGGCGGATCACCTGCCCGAAGTTTCCGGAGGCCGCCAGCTGGTGGTGCATACCCCCGTCAACGACTGCGTAGGCCCGCCCTCTGGATTCCTTCACGTCGACCACGCGCGTGACGTAGACCCCGGATTCGCCCACGAGATAGCGGCCCAGCTCGATGACGACGGCGGCCTCCGGCAGTGCCGGCTTGAGCCGCTCGTCGACGAGTCGGCCCAGTCGCTCGCCGACGGCCTCGAGATCGAGTCGCTGATCCTTTTCGAAGTACGGGATCCCGAAACCGCCGCCAAGATTGACGTACGTCACCGAGCCCCGGACGTGCTGCGCAAGGTCGAGGACCAGGTCGACGGTCTTCGTCTGGGCCTGCCCGAGAATCTCGGCACTGAGGTTCTGCGAGCCGGCGAAGACGTGGAAGCCGACCACTTCGATGTCGTGGTCAGTCACCTCGCCGAGCACCGAGGCAACGAGCTCGGCATCCACCCCGAACTGTTGTGGACCGCCACCCATGCGCATTCCCGAACCATGGACGGCGAAGGCCGGGTTGACGCGAATGGCGGCGCGTGGCCGTACGCCGAACTCCTTGCCGGTCCGGACCAGCCGCTGGAGCTCGGTACGTGACTCGACCTCCACAGTCACATCGGCCGCAACGGCACGGCGGAGTTCGGCGTCGGTCTTCCCGGGGCCGGCGAAGCTGACGTGGGCCGGGTGCTGGCCGGCATCGAGCGCTACGGCCAGCTCCCCGGCCGAGGCGACGTCGAGGTGGTCCACCAGCGCCGCCACATGCTGCACCACAGCCGGCATCGGATTGGCCTTCACCGCATAGCCCAGGCCGATCTCGTCGGGGAGCGCGGCGCGCACGGCCGCCACCCGCGCGGTGATCGCTGCCCGGTCGTAGGCGAAGAACGGGGTCGACCCCACCCGCTCGCACAGTCGGTCCAGTGGAACGCCGCCGATCACCAGCTGCCCTCGATCGGTCGCAAAAGTGGCGACATGGTCGGTTGTCCTCACGCCGTCAACTCTTGCCTGAGCAGCACCCGGTCGAACTTGCCATTGGGAGAGCGTGGCAACTCGCCGCGGACCACGATGTCGCTGGGCACCATGTAGCGGGGCAGTTGGCGGCGGAGTATGCCGAGCAGAGCGGTCGCATCGAAAGCGTCGTCCGCCCCGCTCACCACGAGCACGACCCGATGCCCGAGTGCGTCGTCGGGCAGACCCAGGGCCACCGCGTCGCGGACGAGTCCGCTGTCGTAGGCGACCTCTTCGATCTCGGTCGGACTGACCCGGTAGCCCGAGGTCTTGATCATGTCGTCGGTGCGTCCGACGAAGTAGAGGAAGCCTTGGTCATCGGCGACGACGCGGTCACCGGACCACACGGCCAGCTCCGGCTTTCGCCAGGCCTGATTGTCTCCGGGCGCCGGGCGGAACCGCTCGGCCGTCTTCGTCGGGTCGCCCCAGTATCCCTGGGCGACCAGGGCACCGCGGTGCACGAGCTCACCCTCCTCGCCCGGGGCGCACTGAGTGCCGTCGGCGCGGACCACGAGGATCTCGGCGTTGGGGATTGCCTTCCCGATGGAGTCGGGGCGTCGATCGACCTCGGCGGGATCGAGATAGGTCGAGCGAAACGCCTCTGTCAGGCCATACATCAAGTAGGGACTTGCCTGCGGGAAGATCTCGCGGATCCGGGTCAGTGTTGCGAGGGGCATCCGGCCGCCGGTGTTGGCGAAGTAGCGCAGCGACGACGCGGCTGCCGCCGGCCACTCCGCTGCTGCGAGCTGGATCCACAGAGGAGGCACACACGTCAGGCCCGTCACCTTGTGCTGCTCGCAGAGGCGCACGACGTCCCTGGCCACGAGGTAGTTGACCAGCACGACGTGCGCGCCGACGGCAAAGGCAGTCGTGACCTGACTGAGCCCGGCGTCAAAGCTCAGTGGCAGAGCGGCAAGGATGACGTCGGCGGACTGGTTGTCGAGGTAGTAGGAGACGCTCTCCGCCCCGACGAGTAGGTTGCGATGGCTCAGCACCACGCCCTTGGGGCGGCCGGTGCTGC
>NZ_JANPEO010000034.1:0-6410 GCF_031422975.1 Nocardioides sp.
GGTGCCGGAGCGGCCGATCGGAACCGCCTTGAAAGCGGTCGTAGGGAGACCTACCGCGGGTTCGAATCCCGCCCCCTCTGCCAAGATGAGCGAAGCGAATCTTTGCTGAGGGGGCGTTGGCCGGGCGTGGCGGCTGCCAACCCATAGGCTCACCTCCCGTGACCTGGTTCAGCAGCCCTGACGATGCCAGCGCCCGCCTGTACGAGGCCGGCTATCTCGCGGACACGGCGACGGCGACGACCACCTACCTCGCGGGCGCGCTCGAGAAGCCGCTGCTGGTGGAGGGCCCCGCCGGGGTGGGCAAGACGGAGCTCGCCAAGGCGGTCGCACGCTCGACCGGGGCCGAGCTGATCCGGCTCCAGTGCTACGAGGGCCTGGACGAGGCCCGCGCGCTCTACGAGTGGAACTACAAGAAGCAGCTGCTCCGCATCCAGGCCAGCAGCGGCGACCAGGGGTGGAGCGAGACGCACGACGACATCTTCACCGACGAGTTCTTGTTGACCCGGCCGCTCCTGAGCGCCATCCGCCGGGAGGAGCCGACCGTGCTGCTGATCGACGAGGTCGACAAGACCGACGTCGAGGTGGAGGGACTGCTGCTCGAGGTGCTGTCCGACTTCCAGGTCACCATCCCCGAGCTGGGCACGGTGTCGGCGACTCGCCGGCCGTTCGTCGTCCTGACCTCCAACGCGACGCGCGAGCTCTCCGAGGCCGTGAAACGCCGGTGCCTCTATCTGCACCTCGACTATCCCGACGCAGAGCGGGAGCGCGAGATCGTCACCTCGCAGGTGCCCGGCCTCGACGACGCGGTGGCGACCCAGCTGGTGGAGGTCGTGGCCCGGTTGCGGGAGCTCGAGCTGAAGAAGGCGCCGTCGATCGCCGAGTCCGTCGACTGGGCGCGAACCCTGATCGCGCTGGAGATCGGCAACCTCGACGAGGACGCCATCCGGCGCACGCTCGGGGTCGTCCTCAAGCACCAGTCCGATCAGGTGCGCGCGGTCAAGGAACTGAGACTGGCCGGGAAATGACCCTGCTCGACACCCACATCGGATTCATCGAGGCGCTGCGCTCGGCGGGCCTGTCGGTCTCGCTCGCCGAGGGGCTGGATGCGATCGACGCGATGCGGCACATCGGGTGGGGCGATCGCGACGTCGTGCGCACGGCGTACGCCGCAACGCTGGTCAAGAAGCAGACGCAGCGGGTCACCTTCGATGCGATCTTCGACCTCTACTACCCCCGGCTGGTGGGCGCCGGCGTGGCCGGCGAGCCCGCGTCGGACGGGGTGCGCGACAACGGTGCGGCCCTCGGCAGGTTCGTCGACACACTGGCCGAGGCGCTGGGTGATGCCGAGGGTCAGGGCCCGCGGCAACGGCTGCAGGACCTCGCGGTCGAAGCGGTGGGCAGATTCGGTGCGATGCCGGGCCGGGGCCCGGGGCTGTCGAGCTGGTCGGCATACACCGCGTTGCAGCGCGTCTCACCGGAGCAGTTGGTCGCTCAGCTGGTCGCCGGCCTGATGGCCCGGGGCATGGCCGAGGAGGACGCGGTGCGCCTCGCCGGCCGCCGGATCGGCACGTTCACCGCCCTGGTCGAGGGTGACGCCCGCCGGCGGATCGCGGAGGAGAAGGGTCCCGAGCACGTCGCCAACGTCGTGGTGAGGCCGACCATCGACCGGCTGGACTTCACCGCCGCTCGCCGCTCCGACCTGGAGGAGATGCGGCGCGAGATCTATCCCCTCGCGCGCCGGCTGGCCTCGCGACTGACCAAGCAGCAGCACGCGCGCCGGCGTGGGGCGCTCGACTTCCGCCGTACGGTCCGCGCCTCCCTGTCCACCGGCGGCGTCCCGCTCGAGACGCATCACAAGCCGAAGCGGCCGCACCGCACCGAGCTCGTGATCCTGTGCGACGTGAGTGGGTCGGTCGCCAACTTCGCGCAGTTCACGCTGCTGCTGGTGTTCGCGCTGCGCGAGCAGTTCCAGAAGGTGCGGGCCTTCACCTTCGTCGACGACGTGCACGAGGTGACGCAGCACTTCACCCCCGGTGGCGACGTCGTCGAGGTGATGGAGCACCTGGCTGCCAGCACTGCCCACGCGGCGCTGTGGGGGCGGACCAACTACGGCCGCGCCTTCACGAGGTTCGCCGAGGAGCACTCCGACGCGCTGGGCCCGAAGACGTCGCTGCTCGTGCTCGGCGACGCTCGCTCCAACTACAGCGACCTGGCGCTGCCGGTCCTGCGCGAGCTGACCGCCGCGGTCCGGCACTCCTGGTGGCTGAACCCCGAGCACGCCCGGCACTGGGGGACCGGCGACAGCGCGGCGGCGGTCTACGGCGAGATCGTGCCGATGGTGGAGTGCCGCAACCTGACGCAGCTCGAGGAGTTCGTCTCCGCGATCTCGATGGGGACTCAGCCGGCGAGGTAGCCGAGCTCGTGGATCCGGCGGATCTCGGCGCGCAGGCCGGGGTGCTGGGCCTCGTCCGCCGCGCGGCCGCCCGCGACGTACGGCTGGTCGCCGGCCGTGGCGCCGTCGTAGACCACGGTGACCCGGTTGGCGACGTTGGCGTTGATGAGCGAGCCGAGCAGGGCGACCGGGTCGCCGCGGTCCTCCAGCGAGAGCACCCGCGTCTGCTCCGGGATGATGGGCACCTGCGCCGCCGGGGCGCCGGCGGTCACGACCTGGTCGACCACGAAGGCCTGCGAGGCGGCGGCGGACGCGATCTCGGCGGCCGCGGCTCCGCCGTAGGACGAACCGACCAGCATGATCCGGGCCGGGCTGTCGCTCGGGCCATCGGCGGCGACGGCCTGCTCGATGGCACGCACGACCTGACGGACGTAGGTCGTGTTGTCGGCGCCGACGAGTCGCAGGCGTCCGCCCTCGTGGGCCTTGTTGCCGGGGAGGTAGGCGATGTAGCGGCCGGCGCCGATGCGCTGGACGCTGATCCGGCGGTCGGCGTTGATCAGCGTGACCATGAGGTCCTCGATCGAGGACGGGAGCGCGGAGTCGCTGGCCGACTCGGCGGTCGGTTCGTCGGTGGGGATCTCCGCGAAACCGGCGGCGGCGTCACGTAGCGCGGACGTGGCGTCTGCCGGGAAGGCCTCGACGCCGATGGCGCGCAGCCCGCCGCGCGCGGCAGCGCCCCCGCTGGCAGACGACATGACCCCGGCGGTGAGCATCGACCTCATCTGCAGTCCCTCGAGCAGCCCGCCGCCGTCGGACAGGTGGTCCATCAGCTCGGGGTGGCTGTCGGCCAGTTCGTTGAGGTAGGCCGCGACGCCGTCGCGGTCGAGCGAGTCGGTCTCGATCAGCCCCGCCGAGACGATGGCGCCACCGAGTGCGACCTCGGGTGCGAGGTAGCCGATGGCGCGTCCGGCGATGGAGCCGAGGGTCTTGAAGGCGGCGGTCTGCAACTCGTCGATCCACCGGTAGGTGAGGACGGTGGCACGCACCACGAGTGCGTCGGCGTCCAGCTCGACGGAGCGGGTCAGCAGCCCCTGCTTGCCGGTCGTGGCGGCCCGGATGTCCTCCTCGGCCTGGGCGAACGTGGCCGGGGACAGCTCGGCGGTATCGATGACGTCGGGGTCGGTGAGGATCGCGGTGCCGAGTCGGGCGCGGTCGCGCATGTCAGCGCCCGATGCGTCGAAGACGTCGGCGAGCGCCAGCATCTGGTGGTACTTGTCGGCGTCCATCGCGGCCTCGGACAGACCTCGGCCGGCCGGGGCTGATGACTGCGAGGGAGTGCTCGGGTCGTCGGTCATGCGATCACCTGGGCGAGAACGGGCGCCAGCTCGGTGGCGAGGTCTGAGGGGCGGGTACGACGCACGCGAAGCCTCGGGTCGTCCTCGTCCTCGTCCTGGTGCGGCGTGAGCGAGTGCCAGCCGTCGGCCAGCAGCACCCACGACACGAGTCCGATGTCCGTCGTCGCCGTGTCGGCCACGCGCGCCGCCAGCACCCGCAGCCGGCCACGACCCTCGGTGTGGATGGCGGCGACGGCGGTGGTGGCGACATTGTCGGCGAGCGGCTCGGCCCGGCCGTCGACGACGCCCTCGCCGTGCTGGCTCATCAGCACCGGGACGAGGTCGGCGCGGCTGGCGCGCAGGGCCTCACCGATCGCGTCGACGAGGTGGAAGGGCAGGTCGATCTCCTCGGGCACCGACGACTCGGTCAGGGGGATGTCGTCGGGGATGTCGGCCGCGCGGGCGAGCTCGCCGGGCCACTGGTCGACGGAGAACCACGCGAGCTCGAAGACGAGCCCGTCGCAGGTGGCGAGCGTCGCCACCGCGTTGCCGGCCTGCCGGTGCCAGGCCTTGACCTGGCTGCCAGGCGCGGCGACGTCGATGTCGAGGGCCAGCGTGGGGGTGGCGAGCAGGCCGATGGCCCCGGTCAGGCCGGGGTCGACCCCGTCGTCGGTGATCAGGCCGCGCCGGCGCAGCGAGTCGTCGGGGTCGTGGAGCGAGGCCAGCGCTGCGGCGTAGGCGACGTCCTCGGCGCTCCCTCGCGACTGGCCGAGGCGACCCTCGAGCCCACCGGGCACGGCGGGCCCGGCGGCCTCGACGAGGTCGAAGGGCAGCGGTGCGTCACCCGCAAGGCTCGCGACGTGACGCAGCTCGGGCAGCGTGAGGGCGAGACGGCGGGGGAGCCCGTCGAGGAAGCTGGTCGCGGGGGGCGGCGGCGTGGTCAGGTCGATGGTCACCATGTCAGAGCCCCGGCAGTTCGACGCTCAGCCAGTCCTTGTGACCGGGCGGAGGAGGGATGAACGCGACGAGCGAGGCGTCCTCGTCGGTGGGCTGGCCGTCGTCGCCGGCGGACCGCAGCGCGGCCACCCGGGACGCGGCGTCGTGGGTGAGCGAGTCGGCCTTGCGTCGGGTCGACTCGATCGCGTCCTTGCGGGTGTCGACCTCGGTGAGGTGGCGGGCCAACGAGTCGGCGGCCGTCTCGTGATGGCCGGCGGCGACGCGGAGCTGGCTGGCACGCTCCTTGATGCGCGAGCGCATGGCCTCGGCAGCACGACCGTGCCACGGCACGCTCTCGGCCTGGGAGACCAGCCGGTCGGCGGCCGCACGGATGTCGCCGCTCTGTTCACGGAGCTGGGCGACGCGCTTGCGCGATGCGGCGGTGTCGCCGTACATCGATCACACCTTCCTCGTCATCCCCGTGCTACCTGTGGACCGCCCTTCCCAATGCGCGCTGCTCTCAAACCCGCAAAGTGCGTTCATTTTCAAGTGGTCTGCACGGGGGGTCGCCCCGGCAACCAGTTCGCGAGGCGTTCAAGACCGACGCGGATCGACTCAGGCGGCCCGGCGAAGCTGAGCCGGACGAACCGCCCGCCGGCCGCGGTGTCGAAGTCGATGCCGGGCGCCACCGCCACGCCCGTCTCGGCCAGCAGCCGGTGGCTGAACGCCATCGAGTCGGTGGTCAGGTGCCCGACATCGGCATAGACGTAGAACGCGCCGTCGGCCGGTGCCAGCCGGTCGATCCCGAGGGAGGCGAGGCCGTCCAGCAGGAGCCGCCGGTTGCCGCCGTAGCGTTCGACGTGCGAGTCGAGCTCGGCGTACGACGCCTCGGTGAACGCCGCGACGCACGCCCACTGCGCGATCGTCGGCGGACAGATCGTGAAGTTTCCGGTGAGGATGTCGACGGCTCGCCGCAGCCGCTCGGGGACGAGCATCCAGCCGATCCGCCACCCCGTCATGGAGAAGTACTTCGAGAACGAGCTGAAGACGATCGCCTCGCGCGACGTCTCCCAGGCGCTGCGGGACAACGCCGGCGAGGCGTACTCGATGCCGTGGTAGATCTCGTCGGAGACGAGCTGGACGCCGCGGCTCTCGCACCAGGCGGCGATCGCGGCGAGCTCGGCGGGCAAGAGCATCGTGCCGGTGGGGTTGGCCGGGCTGGCGATGACCAGGCCCTTGATGTCACCGCACGCCTCGAGCTGGTCGAGCGTCGGTTGGAAGCGGTTCTCGGGCCCGCACGGGATCTCGACGACCTCGCAGCCGAGGGCGGTGAGGACGTTTCGGTAGCAGGGATAGCCGGGGCGGGCCATGGCCACGCGATCGCCGGGCTCGAAGGCCGCGAGGAAGGCGAGCAGGAAGCCACCGCTGGAGCCCGTCGTGACGATGACGTCCTCGGCGGCGACCTCGATCCCGTGCTGGCGGAGGTGGTGGGCGGCGATGGCCTGACGCAGCTCCGGCACGCCCGCGGCGACGGTGTAGCCGAGCGGGTCGGAACCACCGAGCAGCCGGATCGCCTCCTCCCGCACGGGCCGGGGCGCGCCCGTGCTGGGCTGGCCGGCGACGAGGTTGACGAGGTCGCCGTGCGTGCGCTGGCGCTCGGCCGAGGCGGCGAGCAGATCCATGACGTGGAAGGGCGGCACGTTGGCACGCTGGGCCACGACGAGGCGCGAAGTCATGCTGCAATCTAG
>NZ_JANPEO010000035.1:0-11511 GCF_031422975.1 Nocardioides sp.
CGCGCAAACGGATGCGCGCGCGGCGCGCAGGCAGGTGCCCGCGCGACCCGCACAGCCTACTGGGCAGGCTGGGTGGGCGAGAATCGGTGTCCGCCCAGCCTGCGCGCCGGGGTCAGCCGGCGTTGTAGAAGCTCTTGCGCAAGTACTCGTTGACGTCGTCCTCGGTCACCCGGAACGAACGGCCGACGCGAAGGGCCGGCAGCTCTCCGCTGTGGACGAGGCGATAGACGGTCATCTTCGACACGCGCATCTTGGCGGCCACTTCGGCGATCGTCAAGAAGACGACGTCTGACATGTCTCCAGGCTGGTTGGGACCCATCGGTGCACCATTCCTTCTGCGCAACGGCACCGGCTTCCCCACCGGTGTCACAAAATCGTGGCGCTCTTTTCGCGACAATAGGGCCAATGTGGCCTGTGGGGAAGGGTGTTACTAGAGAAACTTGTGGGACGCGCGGCGTGTCGGGTTGATCTGGCCCCATTTTCCTCCGCCGGCAGGGGTCACGGGTAGGGGTCGAGCCCGTGCAGCGGGAAGACCTCGGTCCGGGTTGCCATGATGGCGCGGTCGAGCCACGCCTCGGGGTCGTAGCCCCCCGACCAGTCGCGGTAGGCGGGCTTGCGACCGTCGGTGAGTCGGTGTGGCGCCGTACGACCCAGCACGTCGGCGACGTAGTCGCGCCACACCTGCGGAGTCTCGGTCGAGGGATCGAGCGGCTTGCCGGCCACGATCGCGAGCAGGTGGGTCCACGCCCTCGGCACCACCTCCACCAGGGCGTAGCCGCCGCCACCGGTGACGACCCACTTGCCGTCGCAGAGCTCGTGCGCGAGGTCGTGGAGGGCGAGGTAGGCCGCCCGCTGCCCGTCGACGCTGAGCATCAGGTGCGCCAGCGGGTCCTCCATGTGGGAGTCGCAGCCGTGCTGGGTGACCAGGATCTGCGGCTTGAACTCCCGCAGCAGGGGCGGGACGACGGCGTGGAAGGCGCGCAGCCAGCCACCGTCGCCGGTGCCGGGGGGGAGCGCCACGTTGACGGCCGAGCCCTCAGCGCCCTCGCCACCGGAGTCCTGCGGGAAGCCGGTGCCCGGGAAGAGCATCTGGCCGGTCTCGTGCAGGGAGATCGTGAGCACGCGCGGGTCGTCGTAGAAGATCTTCTCCACGCCGTCGCCGTGGTGGACGTCGACATCGACGTAGGCCACGCGTTCGACGCCGCTGTCGAGCAGGTGCTGGATCCCGATCGCGATGTCGTTGTAGATGCAAAAGCCGCTCGAGCGGTCGGCCATCGCGTGGTGGAGGCCCCCGACGATGCTGGCGCTGTGCATCGACTCGCCGCTCAACACCTGTCGGCAGGCCTCGACGCTCGCGCCCACGACATGGGCCGCCGCCACGTGCATGTCCCGGAAGACCGGGTTGTCGTCGCTGCCGAGCCCGTGCACGGGATCCTCGCCACCCTCCTGGCCCAAGCGGGTGACGGCCGCGATCAGCTCCCGGGTGTGGATCGTGGCGATCAGGTCGTCATCGGCCATCGGCGGGGGCACGACCGTGAGGTCGGCCAGCACGCCGAGAGCCTCGGCCAGACGCATCGTGAGGTCCACCCGGATCGGGGACATCGGGTGCGACGGTCCGAAGTTGTACTCCGTCAACGTGGAATCGAAGACGACCGACGCCGGTCCGGAGCACTCCACCATGGGCCGAACCTATCCCGCTGCCTGCGCCGGGGCGCGGAGCGTTCGGCTGGTGGCCGATCTGGCGATGCTCGAGGCTCCTCGACGACGTCGTGGCGCTGCTCGACGCGATGGGCGCGCGAACGTGTCTGGCAGCGGGTGCAAGACTCGGGGCATGGATCCCTCAGCTCTCCGCGGGGCCAACCGGGGCCTCGGCCTCGACCTGGACTTCCCGCAGTCCCTCGCCGTCTACGACACCTACGAGCAGGCGCAGCGCGCCGTCGACCACCTTTCCGACGAGCACTTCCCGGTCGAGAACCTCCTGATCGTCGGCACCGACCTCAAGCGGGTCGAACGCGTGACCGGACGCCTCACCTGGGCGCGGGTCGCAGCAGCGGGCGCCATCACCGGCCTGTGGTTCGGCGTCTTCGTCGGACTTGTCTTCGCCCTCTGGGTGGAGGGCGAGCTGCTCGGCGTCCTGCTCTCCACGGCCTTCTTCGGCGCCCTCTTCGGCGTCGTGTGGTCGCTGGCGGGCTACGCCGCGACGCGGGGCAAGCGCGACTTCAGCTCGGTGACGGCCGTGATCGCGACCCGCTACGAGGTGCTGGTGGAGCACAAGCACCGCGAGGCGGCGCGGACGATCCTGGCCGCGCAACCCGGGCTGCTGCCCGACCCGCACGCCGCGAGCTGACCTGGCGGGTCAGTTGCCTTCGGCGAGCTCGCGCGAGCGGTTGCGGGCGGCTTCCATCGCGGCGAGGAACGCGGCGCGGACCTTGTGGATCTCGAGCTCGCGCAGTGCCGACGCGGTGGTGCCGCCGGGCGACGTGACCTGTTCGCGCAGCACGACGGGGTGGGTGCCGGTCTCGCGGAGCATCTTGGCCGAGCCGTAGAGCGTCTGGATGACCAGCTCGGACGAGGTGGCGCGCGGCAGGCCCAGGTGGACGCCCGCCTCGATCATCGACTCGACGACGAAGAAGATGTAGGCGGGACCGGAGCCGCTGATCGCGGTGACCGCGTCCTGCTGCTTCTCGGGCACGCGCACGACGCGACCGGTGGAGGCGAGCAGCGACTCGGCCTCGGCCAGGTGCGCCTCGTCGCAGTGCGAGCCGGGCGAGATGGCGGCCATGCCCTCGTCGACCAGCGCGGGCGTGTTGGGCATGACGCGGACGACCGCGACGCCCTCGGGCACGCGCGACTCGATGAAGGCGGTGGTGATGCCGGCAGCCAGGCTGACGAGCAGCTGGCCCGGCCGCAGGACCGGCGCGATCTCCTCGAGCACGGTCGCCATGTCCTGCGGCTTCACCACGAGGGCGACGGTGTCGGCCTTGGTGGCCGCCTCGATGTTGGAGACGACCGCGACGCCGTAGCGCTCCTCGAGCTCACGGGCTCGCTCGACGCGCTTCTCACCGACGAGCAGGAGGTCGACACGACGGCCCGCGCGGACGAGACCGGACAGCAGGGTCTCCCCCATCACGCCGGCGCCGATGATCGCGGTCTGGCCCATGCTGACCTACTTCTTGGAGACGAGTGAGCGGAGGAAGAAGGTGAGATTCTGCGGGCGCTCGGCCATCCGACGCATGAGGTAGCCGTACCACTCCTGGCCGTAGGGGATGTAGACGCGCACCGTCTCGCCGGCGGCCGCGAGGCGCTTCTGCTCCGCGGGCCGGATGCCGTAGAGCATCTGGAACTCGTAGGTGCCGGCGCGGCGGCCGTAGCGGCTCGCGAGCGACGAGGCGATCTGGATCATCCGCGGGTCGTGGCTGGCGATCATCGGGTAGCCCTGACCGGCCAGCAGCACCTTGAGGCAGCGGACATAGGACTTGTCGACGTCGAGGCGGTCCTGGAAGGCGACCGTCTCGGGCTCCATGTAGGCGCCCTTGCACAGCCGCACGCGTGAGCCCTCGTAGGCCAGCGCCCGGCAGTCCGCCTCGGTGCGGTGCAGCATCGCCTGGAGCACGGCGCCGGTCTCGGGGAAGTCCTTGCGCAGCTCGCGCAGGATGCCGAGCGTCGAGTCGGTGGTCGTGTGGTCCTCCATGTCGAGGGTGACCGTGGTGCCGGCGTTGCGGGCGGCACGGCAGATCTCGCGCGCATTCTCCAGCGCGGTCTTCTCGCCGATGTCCGGCAGCGCCTGGCCGACCGCGGAGAGCTTCACGCTGACCTCGGCCCTGCCGGCGAGCCCGCGCCGAGAGAGCTCGGCGAGCATGTCCTTGTAGGCCGCCACCGTGGCCTCGGCCTGGGCGAGGTCGAGGGTGTCCTCGCCGAGGAAGTCGAGGGTGACGCGGAGGTCGTCGTCGATGAGGACGGACGTGGCGTCGACGGCCGACTCGGTGGTCTCGCCGGGGACATAGCTCGTGACGATCCCGGACGAGACCGGCATGGTGCTGACGAGCTTCTTCACCTTGTCGCTCTTGGCGAGAAGGAGGATCGGTTGACGGAGCAGTGACATGCCGCACAGGCTACGCCGAAGGACGCGCTGAGGCCGAGTCAGGCCGTACGTCGCCGCAGCGTCGCCGCTCCGAGCGCCAGCCCGGCGAGGGCGAAGCCCAGGACCACACCGACGTCGCCCCACACGACGGACTGGTCAGCCGCACCCACCAGCTCCTGCATGGCATCGACGGCGTAGGACAACGGCAGGACATTGCTCACCGCCTCGAGCACCGACGGCATGCTCCCGCGGTCGACGAAGAGGCCGCACAGCAGGATCTGCGGGATCACGACGAGCGGCATGAACTGGACCGCCTGGAACTCGGTGGCCGCGAACGCGCTGACGAACAGGCCCAGCGCCGTCCCGAGCACGGCGTCGACGATCGCGACGACGCCCAGCAACCAGACCGGTCCGTTGGCACCGAGTCCGAGGAGGCCGACGCTGACCGCCACGGCGAGGGCCGACTGCACGGCCGCGATCGCACCGAAGGCGAGGGCATAGCCCAGCAGGAAGTCGAGCTTGCCCATCGGCATCGAGAGCAGGCGTTCGAGGGTGCCGCTGCTGCGCTCGCGCAGGGTGGTGACGCTGGTGACGAGGAACATCACGGTGAAGGGGAAGAGCGCCAGCAGCCCCGGGCCGAAGCGGTCGAACGCAGCACCCGGCAGGTCCTGGAACATCCACCACAGCAGCGAGATGAGCAGGCAGGGCAGCACCAGCAGCATGGCCAGGGTGCGGTGGTCGCGGCGGATCTGGGTGAGGACGCGACCCGCGACGGCGAGGATCCTCATGCGACGGCCTCCACGATCCTCAGGAACGCGTCCTCGATGTCGCGGGCGTCGCCTCGGATCTCGGTCGGGGTGCCGCTGGCGATGATCCGGCCCTCGCGCATCAACAACAGTTGGTCGCAGCGCTCGGCCTCGTCCATCACATGACTGGAGACGACAACGGCCCTGCCCGCGTCGGCCAGTCGGTGGAAGAGCGCCCACAGGTCGCGGCGCAGGACCGGGTCGAGGCCGACGGTGGGTTCGTCGAGGACGAGGACGTCAGGGTCTCCGAGCAGCGCGACGGCGAGGCTGACGCGGGAGCGCTGCCCGCCGCTGAGATTGCCGACGACCTGATCCCGGTGGCTCTCGAGGTCGACGGCGGCGATCGCCTCGTCGATCGCCTCGTCGATCGCCGTCACCCCGAGCACCCGGGCGAAGAACCGCAGGTTCTCGGTGGCCGTCAGGTCGTCGTACACACTCGAGGCCTGCGTGAGGTAGCCGACGCGGTCGCGGAGTGGCTTGGCACCGGCCGGCTGGCCGAGGATCTCGACGCCGCCCGACGTGACCCGCTGCACGCCGACGACGGCGCGCATCAGGGTCGACTTGCCGCAGCCGCTGGGGCCGAGGAGGCCCGTGACGCCGGGACCGATGTCGAGCGAGATGCCGGGCAGCACCTCACGCGTGCCGCGGACCACGCGGAGGTCGGTGATCGAGATGACATTATTCATCATGTGTTGAATTGTGCGCCTCGCCCCTGTCCGCGTCAAGGCATCGCCCCCTCGACTGGATATCCATGGGCGAGATGGTTGTGTCAGAGGGGGATTTCCAGCCATCCCGCCCATGGATATCGCCTCACCTGGGAGCCCGGGGGCCTCAGTCTCCCAGGGGAGCCAGCAGGTTCTCCTTGCCCTCGAAGGCGAACATGAGCAGGTCGGTCATGCGGAACCGGCCGTCGACGGCGCCCAGGTTGGGACGGAACTCCGGGCTGCGAACGATGGAGTGGACGCTCGCCTCCATCGCTCGATGGAGCGTCTCCACCACGATGCGGGCGCCGACGCCGGTGAGCTCACCCTGGTTGAGCTCGGCCTCGCGCAGGCAGTAGAACCACAGTGGGGTGTCGGCCAGGAACGCATCGAGTTGCGCCGTTGTCAGGCCCGAGAGGTCGGCGCCGCCGGAGCCGTCACGAAGCTGCGCCTTGGTGAGCGTCGCAACCGGCACACCGCTGGTGCGGAGCAGCGCAGCCATCTGCTGACCGCTCGCGAGACGGACCATCCCGGCGCGCACGAGATTGCGGAAGGCGAGGTTGGCCCGGATCGTGAACGCGTCGCCGGGCGCCCCACCGAAGGAGCCGATCGGCAGCACCGACAAAGGGTCGACCAGGCGGGTGTCGATCCGGCGCGCGAGGTTGAACTCACCCCGAGGCGGCTTCAGGTCCGGTCGGCCGATCTGGGCGAAGCGGTAGAGCCGTCGCCAGTCCGCGATCCAGTTGCTCGGCAGGGTGGGATCGCCACCCAGGTCACCACTCGTGCCGGAGAACAGGAACAGCAAGTCGAGCGAGGCCGAGCCGCTCGGGAACCTCGCGTTCCAGGCATAGGACTCCCGCACCATCGAATGGCCGAGCCGGAAGGCCCCGATCGAGAACTCGACCGGCATCCTCGGCATCGAGAACGGGTCGGCGCCCGGCTCCACGAGCTTGCGGCCTCCGGTGAAGACGTCGGTCACGACCGCCCCGTCGCAGATGCGCGGGAGGTAGTCGGTCTTCAACATCCACTGGTAGTGGAGGACGACGCGGCGCCGGGCGCGCTCGAAGCGCTCGGCCGGCGGGACGCCCGCGCCGAGGGCGCCGACGACGCGGTTGTGGAATCGGATCATCGCGGCGTGGTGCTGGGCTACGGCGAGGTTCTCGTCGTTGCGGAGGTCGGGGATCCTCGCCTTGCGCTTCGCCGAGGCCGATCCGGTGCCGACGCGCGGTACGTCGAAGCCGACGCGCGCGACGTCTCCGCCGATCCTGGTGGTCTTGCCGACCTTGAGCCGCGTCCTGTCCGCCTCGTAGAACTCCCCCGACACCGGGTCGAGGGGGCCAGCGCCGTACAGGCTGTCGAGGTCGAGCGTCGGCGAGCGTCCCTGCACGAGATCGGCCGGCGAGATCTGGTCGCCGAACGCGACCAGGGTCTTGTCGAAGGTGAGGTCGTGGTCGACGAACTGGCCGAGGTAGGTGAAGCCTGCCGGGATGTTGCCGTCGCGGTTGGCGCCCCTGGTCATGGCCTCGGCCACCTTGCGCAGGATCGCGTCGGGCAGCTTCGTGCCCTTCGGCCCGATCCGCGCGAAGCGGAACGTGGGCGCTGCGCGCAGGGCGACACCGGTCGGGGCCGTGACACCTGCTCGGGCGCTCAGCCCGTCACCCGCGTCGGCCGGCTGCCCGACCACCCCTTCGCCCTCGATGAAGAAGACCTCCCGGCCGTGCCGGGGTGTCGGTTCCTCTGGCGCCATCGCTACCTCCCGAGTGGGTTGACCACTCGCACTGTTCCCCCTTACGCCGGCGCGCGCATCACCCGAACTGTGGATTTCGGTGCAGGACCGGCCCGGCGACGTCAGGGCAGATCGCCGGTGAGGTAGCGCTGGAGCGTCGGGGCGTACGTCGCGATCACGTCGTCGTGCGGGAGCGAGGCGAGCGGCTCCACGCGGAGCACGTAGCGCATCAGGATCAGGCCCATCACCTGACTGGCGACGAGGGTCATCCGGTGCTCGGACTGGTCGAGGCCGAGCATGGCTCCGATCGGCTGGACGACCACCGGCAAGAAGCCCTCCGAGAGCAGCCGATCGCCTCCGGGCTCGAGGATCCGTCGTGCCACCGTGAGCAGCGCGGGCTGGACGGCCGGGTCGTCCCAGACGCTGAGGAAGGCACCGAGGAAGCGCTCGGCCACCTCGTCACGCGGACCGTCGACCACGTGGGCGACGACCGCCCGCGGGTCGACCGGCAGCTCCATCGCCGCCAGGAAGAGGTCGTCCTTGGTGCCGAAGTAGTGGTGCACCAGCGCCGGATCGACGCCGGCGGCGGAGGCGACGGCCCGGATCGTCGTACCGCGGTAGCCCTGCGCCGCGAAGGACGACCGGGCCGCAGCCAGCACCGCGGCGCGGGTGTCGGGTGCGCCGGGACGGCGGCCGCGGGCAGTGCGGGCCATCACGTCGTGCGTACGGCGAAGTGCTGGCGCGCGAAGGACAGCGACTCCGCCAGGTCGGCGATCCGCTCCTCGCGGGTGGGGCAGCGGCGGGTGTTGATCTCGAGGATGATGTGCCCGTCGAAGCCGCGCTCGGCCAGGTGCGCGAGGACGGCGTCGGCGCGCATGGCCCCGCGTCCGGGCACCAGGTGCTCATCCTTGGCGGAGCCGCTGCCGTCGGTGAGGTGGACGTGGCGCAGCCGGTCACCGAGGCGCTGGGCCATCTCGATCACGTCCGAGTCGGCGATGGCGGCGTGCGAGAGGTCGATGGTGGTGTTGGCGTACGGCTGCTGGCTGGGGTCCCAGCCGGGGAGATACATCTCCATGCCTCGTCGCGAGGAGGCCCGCCACGGATACATGTTCTCGACCGCGAACGCGATGCCCGTCGAGCTCTCGAGCGCGGCGATGCCGTCGACGAACCCCGCGGCGTACTCCTTCTGCCACCGAAACGGCGGGTGGACCACGACCACGCCGGCACCGACCTCGGCCGCGAGCTCGGCGGAGCGCTCGAGCTTGCCCCACGGCTCGGTGCCCCAGACGCGCTGCGTCCACAGCAGGCAGGGGGCGTGGATCGCGCACACCGGCATCTCGTGGTGGGCGATCAACTGCTTGATCGCCGACGTCTGCTGGGACAGGGCATCGATGCCGACCATCACCTCGACCGCGTCGTAGCCGAGCTGCGCCGCATAGCCGAAGGCATGGGCGGTCGACTCGGGATAGACCGAGGCCGTGGAGAGGCCGATCAGCGTCACGGCTGGCTCAACACCGAGATCTGGTCGAGGCGCTCGAGGATCACGCCTTCACGCAGCGCCCACGGACAGATCTCCAGGGCGGGCAGGTCGAAGATGTCCATGCAGGCCTCCGCCACCAGGGCGCCCGGGACGATCTGGTGGGTGCGGCTCGACGAGACGCCGGGCAGGGACGCCAGCTCGTCGGCGTTGAGACCGATGAGCTTGGGGATCCACATCGCGAGTGTGGACCGCTCCAGCGCTCGCGGCACGAGCCGGCCCTCGCCGCTGGGCGCGGCGCCACAGATGCGGGCCAACGAACGGAACGTCTTCGAGGTCGCCGCGGCCCGATCCGGGATGCCGGGGCGGAGCAGGTGACCGGCGTTGTCGGCGATGTCGGCCCGGATCTGGCGCCGCAGCAGGCGAACCGCCTCCTCGTCGGGCCGGTCACCGCCGAACCAGGTCCGCGCGAGCCGGGCCGCGCCGAGCGGCAGGGACCAGGCGATGTCGGGGGCCTCGTCGGAGCCGCCCGCGATCTCCAGCGACCCGCCGCCGATGTCGAAGACCGCCAGCCGGCCGGCGGACCAGCCGAACCAGCGGCGTACGGCGAGGAAGGTCAGGCGTGCCTCGTCCTCCCCGGACAGGACGGCGAGGTTGACCCCGGCGACACGGTTGACGTGGGCAAGCACCTCATCGGCGTTGACGGAGTCACGGACCGCGGACGTGGCGAAGCCGAGCATCTCGGCGCAGCCCTTGTCCTCGGCCACGCGCACGGCGGAGGCACAGAAGTCGGTGAGGGCGTCGATCCCGTCCTGCGTCACGGCACCGCCCTCGTCGAGGTGCTCGGCCAGCCGGAGCGGCTGCTTGTGGGAGAACGCCGGCAGTGGGGCCGCGCCACCGTGCGCATCGACCACGAGGAGATGACCGGTGTTGGAGCCGATGTCTAGGACGCCCAGGCGCATGGCACCAAACTACTAGGCACCGCGGTCGCCCGTAGGATCGTCAGGTGCCTGAAGTCGATCTCGTCTTTCCCCGTGCCTACGTCGAGTTCGCCGACCCGGCCGACGAGGAGCAGGTCTTCCGCTGCGACCTGACCTGGCTGACCTCGAGCTACATGTGCATCTTCGGCCAGGGCTGCCAGGGGATCTACGCCGACGCCCCCGACACCGGCTGCTGCACGCTCGGCGCCCACTTCGCCGACAAGGACGACGAGTCGCGGGTTGCGGCGTACGTCGCCCAGCTCACGCCGGATCAGTGGCAGTTCCATCCCGGGCGGGCGGCGAAGAAGGCCGACTGGGTGGAGAAGGACGACGAGGGGGAGCGCAAGACGCTGACCCGCGAGCACGAAGGACAGTCGGCGTGCATCTTCCACAATCGCGCGGACTTCAGCACCGGTGCGGGTTGCGCGCTCCACGGGCTCGCGCTCGAGCAGGGACGCAACCCGCTCGAGACGAAGCCCGACGTGTGCTGGCAGCTGCCGATCCGGCGCACGTTCCGCACCGTCGAACGGCAGGACGCCACGACCTACACCGAGGTCTCGATCGGTGAGTACGACCGCCGCGGCTGGGGCCCCGGCGGGCACGACCTCGACTGGTACTGCTCGGGAAACACCGAGGCGCACGTCGCCCTCGAGCCGGTGTTCGTCACCCACGAGGCCGAGCTCACCGAACTGATGGGCCGGGACGGCTACACCGAGCTCGTCCGTCACTGCGAGGCGCACGTGCGCTCACGCTCCGCCCTGGCGCTGCACCCGGCCGACCCGCGCTAGGCGAAGGTTTCTCGACGTCAAGAGAACCCGACCCCCTGTGCGACCGGCACGGACAACGGGGTCAGAATGCCTGCATGCGCCTGGACCATCTTTCTTTCGCAGCCACTCCGGATGGCCTCGCCAGCACTGCCCAGCGCATCGGGGAAATGCTTGGCAAGGAATTCATCGACGGCGGGGTACACCCCCGATTCGGCACGCGCAACATGATCATGCCGCTCGGTGGTGGCACCTACCTCGAGGTTGTGGAGGTGCTCGACCACCCGGCGAGCGACAAGGCCCCGTTCGGCCAGGCCGTCCGCGCCCGCTCGGCGGCCGGCGGCGGCTGGCTGGGTTGGGTCGTGGCAGTCGACGACATCGCCGAGGTCGAGACTCGACTCGGCCGCGAGGCCGTCAAGGGCAACCGGCACCTCCCCACCGGTGAAGAGCTGCTGTGGCAGCAGATCGGTGTCACCAGCCTGATGGACGACCCACAGCTGCCGTTCTTCATCAAGTGGCAGTCGCCCGCCGAGATGCACCCGAGCAACGGCGCCGACCCTGACTTCTCGCTGGCCACTCTCGAGATCGCCGGCGACCCGCAGCGGGTCAGCGAGTGGCTCGGCGAGAGCGTCGAGGCACCGCTGGAGGACGTCAAGGTCGAGTGGGTCGCCCCCAACGGCACCCCGGGCATCCTGGCCGCGCAGTTCCAGACCCCCTCGGGCCTGGTCCGGATCTGAGCTCCGCGCTCCGCGCATGACCAGGGCGCCGCGACCGGAGGGGGCCACCCCGTCGCCGAACATCTGGCACCACCCGGCGACCTACGAGATCGAGAACCGCGCCGCCGATCCCGGCGGTCTGATCGAGGCTGCGATGGCCTCGGTCGCCTCCTGGGACGGCGTGCGCTTCCTCGACCTGGGCTGCGGCAGCGGCTTCCACCTTCCCCGCTGGGCCACGTCGGCGGCCTCGGTGGTCGGGG
>NZ_JANPEO010000036.1:0-3472 GCF_031422975.1 Nocardioides sp.
ACGGTGTCGACGTGCTCGGCCTTGTCCGCGGCGTACAACAAGACCTCGGTGCGGTGCGAGAGCTCACCCGTGGCGGGGTCGAGGACGATCTGGCGCAACGCCTTGCCGACCTCGGTGTCGCCGGGCTCGAAGGTGAGCAGAACGGTGTGGCCGGTCCCCTCGAGCCACTGCGCGAGCCGGCGCGACTGGGTCGACTTGCCGGCCCCCTCACCGCCCTCGAAGCAGACGAACAGTCCGCTGTCGGAGTACACCCTCTCGCTCACGCGCACACCCTACGGGCGGGCACCGACGTCGACCCTGCTCGCCTACGCCTTCTGGGCGGCCGTCTTCTTCGCCGCCGGCGCCTTCTTGGTCGTCGCCTTCTTCGCGGCCGTCTTCTTGGCCGGGGACTTCTTTGCCGTCGTCTTCTTGGCCGGGGACTTCTTGGCGCCCTCCTTGGCCGTCTTCTTCGCCGGTCCCTTGTCACGCCGCTCCTGGAGGAGCTCGGCTGCTCGCTCGAGGTTGATCGACTCGATCGTGTCGTCCTTGCGGAGGGTGGCGTTGTACTCGCCGTCGGTGACGTACTCACCGAAGCGACCGGCCTTGACGACGACCGGCTGACCCGAGACCGGGTCGTTGCCGAGCTCCTTGAGGGGAGCGACCGCAGCGCCCCGACCGCGCTGCTTGGGCTGGGCGTAGATCGCCAGTGCCTGGTCGAGGGTGATGTCGAAGATCTGGTCCTCATGGGTCAGAGACCGGGAGTCGGTGCCGCGCTTGAGATAGGGGCCGTAGCGCCCGTTCTGCGCGGTGATCTCCTCGCCGTCCTCGCCCACACCGACGACCCGCGGCAGTTCGAGCAGCTTGACCGCCTCGTCCAGCGACACCGTGTCGAGGGACATGGACTTGAACAGCGAGCCCGTGCGCGGCTTGGCCGACTTGGGCGCATCGTCGGGCAGCACCTCGGTGACGTAGGGACCGAAGCGGCCGTTCTTGGCGACCACCTCGAGCCCGGTCTCGGGGTGGGTGCCGAGCACGGCCTCCTCACCTGCCGGGTTGGCGAGCAGCTCGCGAGCCTTGGCCAGCGTCAGCTCGTCGGGCGGCAGGTCGTCCGGCACGTTGGCCCGCACGAGCGCACCCTCGTCGCCCTCGGGGCCGGGCCCCTCGACGTACGGGCCGTACCGACCCACGCGCAGGTCGATGCCCTCGCCGATCGGGAAGGTCGCGAGCTCCTTGGCGTCGATGTCACCGAGCTCGTTGACCAGCGTGTGCAAGCCCTCGATCTCGCCGCCACCGAAGTAGAACTCGGTCAGCTCGGTCTTGCGGTCGCGGCGGCCGCCGGCGATGTCGTCGAGGACGTCCTCCATGCGGGCGGTGAACTCGTAGGAGATCTGCCGCGGGAAGTGGTCCTCGAGCAGTCGCACCACCGAGAACGCCAGCCAGGCCGGCACCAGCGCCGAGCCCTTCTTGTAGACGTAGCCACGGTTGACGATGGTGCCCATGATCGAGGCGTACGTCGAAGGGCGCCCGATCTCGCGCTCTTCGAGCTCCTTGATCAGCGTCGGCTCGGTGTAGCGGGCCGGCGGCTTCGTCTCGTGACCCGCGGCCTGGACCGATGCGGCCGAGACAGCCTCGCCCTCGGTCAGGTTGGGCAGGCGGGTCTCCTGGTCGTCGCGCACGGACGAGTCGTCGGTGCCCTCGACGTAGGCCTTGAGGAAGCCGTGGAAGGTGATGACGCGGCCGCTCGCGGCGAAGACCGCGTCCTCGCCGGTCGAGGACGCACCGCCGATGCGGATGGAGACGGACTGGCCCGTGGCGTCCTTCATCTGCGACGCGACCGTGCGCATCCAGACCAGCTCGTAGAGCCGGAACTGGTCACCGGTCAGGCCGGTCTGCGCGGGGGTGCGGAACGAGTCGCCGGCGGGGCGGATCGCCTCGTGCGCCTCCTGCGCGTTCTTGACCTTGGAGACGTAGGTGCGCGGCACGTCGGGGAGGTACTCGGCGCCGTAGAGCTCGCGCACCTGGGCCCGCGCGGCGTTGATGGCAGTGCCGGACAGGGTCGTCGAGTCGGTACGCATGTAGGTGATGTAGCCGCCCTCGTAGAGGCGCTGCGCGACCGACATCGTGACGCTGGAGCTCATCCCCAGTTTGCGACCGGCCTCCTGCTGGAGCGTGGTGGTACGGAAGGGGGCGTAGGGCGAGCGGCGGTAGGGCTTGGACTCGACGAGGCGGACGTCGTACGTCGTGTCCTCCAGCGCCGCGGCCAGCGCCTCGGCGCGGGCGCGGTCGAGGTGGACGATGCCGTCCTTCTTCAGGACGCCGTCCTGGCCGAAGTCGCTGCCGCGGGCGACGCGGGCGCCGTCGAGGGAGTAGAGCTTCGCGGGGAACATCCGCTGCTCGTGCGAGCTGCCGGCGTCGAAGGTGCCCTCGAGGTCCCAGTAGGACGCGAGCTTGAACTTCATCCGCTCGCGCTCGCGGTCGACCACGAGCCGGGTGGCGACGGACTGGACGCGCCCCGCGGACAGGCCGGACATCACCTTGCGCCAGAGCACGGGTGAGACCTCGTAGCCGTAGAGGCGGTCGAGGATGCGGCGCGTCTCCTGGGCCTCGACGAGGTCCATGTCGAGCTCGCGGGGGCTGTCGGCGGCGGCGAGGATGGCCGACTTGGTGATCTCGTGGAAGACCATCCGCTTGACCGGGATGCCCTTGGGGGCGAGCTCGTCGAGGAGGTGCCAGGCGATCGCCTCACCCTCGCGGTCCTCATCGGTGGCGAGGTAGAGCTCGTCGGCGTCCTTGAGCAGCTTCTTGAGCTTGGCGATGTGGCTCTTCTTGTCGCGCGGCACGACGTAGTAGGGCTCGAAGCCGTTGTCGACGTCGACGGCGAGTCGACCCCACGGCTTGTCCTTGATCTTGGCCGGCGTGTCAGCAGCGTTGTTCGGGAGGTCTCGGATGTGACCGATGGACGACTCGACGACATACCCGCTGCCGAGGTAGCCGCCGATCATCTGCGCCTTCTTGGGCGACTCGACGATGACGAGCTTGTGTGCCACGTGAACTCCTGCTCCCTGCCAATGATTCGTCGGGTGGCTCCCAGTGAGTCCACGACGCCTGCTCCCGGTGCCTGTCCCCGCGCCGGACCCGATTGCGCCGCAACCGTAGCGCGTGAAATCGAGACGTCCACTCCCGCAGCCCCCGGTGGATGGGCGGCGTGGCGGGCGGCCGAGGCCGCGTCTGTGGATAACGGAGCTCGATTGCCGGTCGGCGGTGTCAGCGTGACACGTCACCGCACCCACGCGAAGGAGCATCCGTGTGCGACCACTACGACGACCCTGGTTCGCCTCTCCCGGCTCCCCCGTCAATCCGCAGGGCGATCTCGTCACCCACCTCGTGTTCGTCGGCGGCCGACTCGCCGCCGCGCAGGTCGGGCTCACCACCTATCCGCGGCCGGGGACGAGTTCCACCAGACGGGGTAGAATCCTGCTGGTGCCGACGATGA
>NZ_JANPEO010000037.1:0-4289 GCF_031422975.1 Nocardioides sp.
GCCGCCTGGCGCACCGCGCTGCTGGTGGCGCTCGGTGCCGCCTTCGTCCCCGGGGTCTGGCTGTTCGCCCTCCTCGTGGCCGCCATCGTGCTGGGTGCGGCCGCATTCGTCTCGCCGCGGCTGCTCAAGGACCGTGACGCCTGGGGACCTCCGGTGGCCGCCCTGCTCGCGGTGCCCGTGCTGCTGGCACCCTGGCTGCTCCCGCTCGTCACCACCGGCTCGGCCCCCGGACTGCTCCTCGAGGCCGGCCGGCTCCCGGGCGACCGCGTCGACTTCGTCGGCCTGGTGACGGGCCGGCTCGGTGACCTCGGCGCGCCGTGGTGGCTGGGCGCGCTCCTCGCCGTACTCGCCCTGCTGGCGCTGCTGCCTCGCTCGACCCGCGCTCCGGTGATCGTCTGCTGGCTGGTCGCGCTGGCTGCCGCCCTGGTCGCCGCCGTGCTCGGCTGGGTGCGCCTGTCGCTACCGGCCGTCGAGACCCGTCCGAGCCTGGGGCTGTTCGTGGTGATCCTCCAGGGGGTGGCCGTGATCGCCATCGTGATCGGCGCGGAGGCCTACGTGCGCCGGCTCCACGACGGCCGGTCGCACCCGTTCTGGCAGCGCGCGCTGGCCGCGCTGCTCGCCGTCGTCGCGGCCGCGGTGCCCCTCGGCGGTCTCGGATGGTGGCTGGTCAACCAGGACGACGCGTTGACGCGCACCGAACAGGCCGTGGTCCCCGCCTACATGGAGCAGAGCTCCCAGCTCGGCGACGAGCACGGCGTGCTCGTCATCCGCGGCTCGGTCGACTCCGGGGTCGACTACCGCATCCGTCGCGGCGACGGCATCACCCTCGGCGAGGACGAGATCCTCGCGCTGGCCGACGTCGACCGCGACTTCGACGCCCAGGTGCGGGCGCTCGTCTCGGCGCCCACGGCGTCGGTGGTCAAGGCGCTGGGAGATGCCGGCATCGAGTACGTCGTCCTGCCCTCACCGGCCGACGGCACCGTGGCCGCCGGGCTCGACGCCACCGCTGGGCTCGACCAGGCCAGCGCCGAGGACCGGTCGACCCGGGCCTGGCGTGTCGATCGTCCGCTGGCGGCCGTCGACGTCGAGAGCCACACCTCCGTCTGGCGGGTCCTGTTGCTGATCGTCCAGGGCGCAGCGATCCTGGTGGTGCTGGTGCTGGCCGCCCCGACGCTGCGAAAGGGGCGCGAGGATGACTGACCCGACCAGCCCGGGCCGGCGTTCGGCCCCGGCCATCCGGGGCGCGCTCGGCGCTCGCATCGGCCCGCTCGAGATCCTCGCCGTCCTCGTGCCCCTCCTCACGGTCCTCGCGCTGGCGCTCGTGCGCCCGGTGGACGAGCCGTCGAGCACGCATCCGCCGACCGACGTGCCGCTGACCCGCGCGACCCTCGTCTGTCCGGCAGCGTTGCCGGGGACCGGCGCCATCGCCCTGGCCAATGCCGACGGCGCCACCGGTGACGTCACGGTCCGGCTCCCGGACGAGGACACGGTCGCGCTCGCGGGCACGACCCGGACCGAGGTGAAGGCCGCCTTCGTCGCCCAGGCGGAGGGCGAGCTTGCGGCGGGCTTCCTCGCAGTGAGGTATGGCGACACCTCGGCCGTCGCCTGCTCCGCACCGCAACCGGAGCAGTGGTTCACCGGAGTCGGCGCGGCTCCGGAACACTCCTCGACCCTGGAGCTCGTCAACCCCGACGGCGGCCCGGCCGTGGCCGACGTGACGGTGCTCGGCCCGGACGGACCGGTGGAGGTGCCCGCACTGCGTGGAGTCACGGTGCCGGGCGGCCGCACGATGCGCTTCGACCTGGCCGACGTCGTGCCCACCCGCGACGATCTGGCCCTGCACGTGCTGGTCGCGCGGGGCCGGCTGGGCATCGACGTCGTGGACCAGTTCGACGAGCTCGGCGCAGGCACGCGCAGCCAGGACTGGCTGCCGTCCCAGAGCGCGGCCGACACGTCGGCGTACCTCCTCGGGCTGGGGGGCAAGCCGGGCGACCGCACGCTCGTGCTGGCCAACCCAGGGGAGAGCGAGGCGCGCGTCGAGCTCAAGGTGGTCACCAAACAGAGCGAGTTCACGCCCGCTGATGCCGACGAGATCCGCGTCGCGCCAGGCTCCACCGAGACCGTCGACCTCACCGAGCTGCTCCGAAGTGGCGCCGCCGCGGGTGCGCTCGGAGTGCGTGTCGACGCAACCCAGCCGGTGACGGCGTCGCTGCGCAGCGTCGCCGGAGGCGACCTGTCCCACGCCGTGGCCGGGGCGCGCGTCGAGGCGCGCGCCGCGCTCGCGATCCCGCGGGGACCTGCGCGGCTGGTGCTGTCCGGTGCTGACGGGGTCGGTGTGGCGACGTACGTCGTGACCGATCGCAACGGCAAGGAGATCGCCCGCCAGCGCGTCGAGCTGACGCCCGGTCTGGCGAGCCGGATCAAGCTCCCGGGCAAGGGTGCCGTGGTCGATCTGACGGTCCGGCGCTCCGGCGTCGTGGCGGCCCTCGAGGTCGGTCCGCCCGGCCTGGCAGTGCTCCCGTTCCCGGAGCTGGTCCTGGACGGCCGCGTGGCGGACGTGCGTCCGGCGCTGCGCTGACTCCTAGCCGGCGTAGCGCGGGTCGACATCCTCGGGCGGAAGCCCGAGAAGCTCGGCGACCTGCTCGATGATCAACGTCAGCACCATGGCCTCGAGCTCGGCCCGCGACTCGCACCGGTGCTCGATCGGCCGCCGGAAGAGCACGAGCCGGCTGGCATTGCCACCGGTGCCGCGGATCAGCGACGACAGCGGCACCGTCTCCTCGCCCCAGTCGTCGGGCAGGAGGGGAGTGTCCTCGACGGCATACTCGACGAGTCCCAGCTGCCGCTGCCAGCGGGCGTCGACCTCGGTGACGATGTCGATGACGATCCGGTCGAAGCGCTCGCGGCGGGTCGGTCGCTCCGGGACCCCCGGCTCTCGCGGCACGATGCCCGGGCCGCGCTGGCCCCGGCCGCGACGGTCGCGGGTCAACCGCCTGCCCTCATTCACACCGCGAGCCTAAAGGGCAGGCGGCGGGTCGGCGGGTAGCGTCGGGTCTGTGAGTCGCCGTCGCTGTTCGCGCACCGCCTGCGGGCGCAGCGCCGTCAAGACGCTGACCTACGTGTACTCCGATCAGACCGCCGTGCTCGGACCTCTTGCGACGTACGCCGAACCGCACGCCTACGACCTGTGCGAGCTCCACTCGGAGCGACTCTCCGCCCCGCGCGGCTGGGAGGTGCTGCGGCTCGCCTCCGACATCACGTCCCGGGGCCCGAGCTCCGACGACCTGCTGGCCCTGGCCGACGCCGTCCGCGAGGCCGCGCGCCCTCCCGAGCCCGCCCCGCCGATCCACTCCGCCGACGACCCGCGTCGTGGTGAGAAGCGCGGTCACCTGAGAGTCTTCAGCTCGGAGTAGTTCGATCGCGTGAATCCGCTGGCGTCGAACCCGAGGCCGGAAGGGACCGCGTGACGACGCCGACGCCCCGCCTCATCGCCCGCGAGCGTCGGCACCGGGAGTGAGGCGTTCCAGGTGCTTCTCTATACCTGCAAGACGCGCGTCGAGCGTGTCCAGCCGTGCCTCGAGGCGCGCTTCCAACGACCTCCCCTCGGCCTCCAGGATGCCTTCCTCGCGGCGTGCCACGGACGAGGCGAAGATCAGCGCCACGACCGCCGCCACCGCGCCGAGGACGGCCACGCCCATGATCATGATGATTGCGGCGACGACCCGCCCGGAGGTGGTTTCGGGCACATGATCGCCGTAGCCCACCGTCGTCAGAGTGGTCAGCGCCCACCAAACGCCGTCGCCCAAAGAGCGAAACGTGGTGCCAGGTCGGTCGCCCTCCAAGCGCCAGACCGCAGTGCCGCCTACGAAGACAACGCAGCTCGACGCCAAGGCGGTCGCCAATGCAAGCCGGACAACGGAGGTGAGGGTCACGGACAAGCGGCGGGGCATGGCCCCATCCTGCCTTGGCTAGAAGTACTTTCCCCAGACCCCGAAAACAGCCCGTTTCCGAGGCCGCAATGTCGGTGCCTTCGTGTTGGCTGAAGACATGAACTCGACCACCCGCACCAGCACCACCACCACTCTGCCGGACACCCCGGCCGGAGTGCTGGTTGCGTTGCGGGCCGACCAGGACGAGCGTCGCGATTCCGAGATCCGGTCTATAAGGTTGGCCGCCCACTGGGTCGCGCTGCACCCCGTCCTCGATCCGAGTTGCCCGGACGCGTGCTTCCAGTCCCCGAAGTCGTTGGCCGGGGAAGGGTCACCGGTGATCGATGAGTTCTGCATCCC
>NZ_JANPEO010000038.1:0-20774 GCF_031422975.1 Nocardioides sp.
CGACGATGGCCAAGACACCCACGCTGGGGACCTGGGAGCTCGAGCAGCTGCGTGCGGTGGACAACGTCGTGCGCCGCGGCCACATCGTGTCCGTGGATCGTGGCCGGCTCACGTTCGCCGACGGTTCGCTCGGGGTCGCCAGCGATGCCCTGGTCGTGCACTGCGCGGCCGACGGTCTGAAGTACCCGCCGTTGGTTCCCGTGTGGCGTCCTGACGACATCACCCTGCAGCCGATCAGGGCCGGCTTCCCGTGCTTCGGGGCGGCTCTGGTCGGGTACGTCGAGGCGACCCGCACCGACGACGGCGAGAAGAACCGCCTCTGCCCGCCGTCGCACTACGGCAACTCGATGTCGCAATGGGCTGGCATGAATGTCCTCGGCACCCGCGCTGCGATGTCCTTCTCGGCCGAGCGCGACATCGCGGAGTGGTCGAACGGGGTGGCGCTGAACCCTTCGCGCGTCCCGCCCGGCTACCCGCCTTCCGCGGCGTTGGCCAGCGCACGCGAACGGCTGGCCACCCACACGCGCCCGGCGTTGGAGAGGCTGGCGCAGCTGAGCGCCGGCTGAGACGTCGGTTCCCCGCTACGCGCGGTGTCTGCCGCCGGGGACGGTGCCCGGATCCTCCGGTGACGACAGGTCGACGAACCCGTGGCACAGCGACCTCACGTCGTGCGGGGTCGGCGTGGTGCCGAACGCGAGGACCTGCAGGCCGGCTGCGTTGAGCCGCACCACGAGCGGTTGGAGGGGGACGAGGTCACCGACGATGGTCACCGTGTCCACGGCGGACTCGCGGGCCAGGTCCACGGCATCGATGGTCAGTGCCACCAGCGCGCGCTGGTCCTGGGCGTGGCCGAAGTGGTGGTGTGGCTGGATTCCGTGCTGGCGCAGCGGCGCGGTCCACCACCCCCGGACCCCGGGTGACGTCCAGTCGGCGTAGGCGCGGCAGACGCTGACGATGCCTTGGTCCGCCAGCGCGTCGAACAGCGCACCCGCCGACTCCGGCGGCGTGGTCTCCGCGTCGATCAGCACCGCCATCCGGCGCGTGGGCCCCGGTTGCGGCTGCCGACGACGCCGGGGCAGGGCGGGGCGAAGCACCTCGGGCGAGGCCTCGGTGTCTGGGCCTGCCTGGTCCAGTGGGTCCGCCGGGTCGACCGGGGCCGCCGGGCCCGGACTCGAGGAGTGCTTCACCACCGGGTCGATGCCTTCCTCGTGGTACGCGACGTCCTCCTTGGGCGGCGTCCACGTCGGTCTGATGGGTGAGTCGTCGCCTTCGGGTCGGCCTCGCCTCTCGACGGCGTCGGACGTGACCATCCACTGCCGCACGAGCGAGGCGAGCGAGAAGTCGGAGGGCTCGGCGCCCGGATCCTCCTCGGCGACGGCCAGGCGCTGCTTGGGCAGTTCGGGCCCGAGACCGAGTCCCTTGCCAAGGCCCATGGCGCCGATCCGTGTGGCCTCGGGCCACTCGCCAGCGTTTCTCATGTATCTCATGCACCATCCCCCCGGAGGTATCTGTCCGATCAACCCTGAGTCCGCTCGCGGTGGCCCGTGGCCGAACGGCAGGACCTTTACTGTGCTGGCTAGACCATTGGCCGGCCGAGGTGATCCGTGCCTGGTGCCTGACCGGACGCCGGGATCCGCAGCCCCCCGGCCGGGTCGGACCACGTCGAAGACCAGGTGCGGCCGCGGCATGCGGCGTACACTGACACCGCCGAGGAACCCGCAGACGTCGATCTCACGCCGTCATTTCGCGGTGACAGACACTCACGCCCGGCGCGCTGGTGCCGGCAGGATCGGCTCCTCTTGGCTTCTCTCGTCACGCTGACGACGCTCACGCCCGCCACCCCTGACCCGGTCGGGGCGGCACCGCACCGTCCGAGTCTGACGGCCGTGACCACGCGCGTCTCGCTGAGCCTGCTGATCGCGGTGGTGATCCCCGCGGTCGTCTTCTACGGCGTCTTCGTGCTCGCAGGAGTGTGGACCGCGATCGTCGCCGCGCTGGTGTGGTCCTACGGCGCCATCGCCTGGCGGGCAGTGACCGGTCGGCGTACGTCCGGCCTGCTGATCCTGGCCGCGATCCTCCTGACCGGCCGAACCCTGCTCTCGGTCGTGGCGGACAGCACGTGGCTCTACTTCCTGCAACCTGTCATCAGTGACGGCGCCGTGGCCGGCCTGTTCCTGCTGTCGCTGGCCAGCGCCCGTCCGATGGTGGCGCGGCTCGCGGGCGACTTCTACCCCATGGACCACGAGCTCGCGGCGCGCCCACGGATCCGGCGTCTCTTCTGGCACCTGACGGTGCTGTGGGCGGTGCTCGGGCTGGCGAAGGCGAGCATGACGTTGTGGCTGCTGCAGTCGCAGTCGCTGGAGACGTTCGTGCTGGTGAAGAGCGTCTCCATGCTGGCGATCAACCTCATGGCCGCCTTCGCGACGATCGGTCTGGCGGCCCTCGTCGCGCGCAAGGAAGGGCTGATGGGTTCGACCCGTCTGGTCCCGGTCCCCGTGCGCGTCACCGGCTGAACGACGGCAACCTCGATGCGACGCGGGTGTTCAACCACCTCGATGGTGGAATGAGCAGGTGAGCACCAAGACTGCCGCCCGACCGCGCCAGACCACCATGGCCGGCGCGATGGTGATGCTGGCCGCCACTTTCGTCGTGCTCTCCGTCGCGGACACCGTGTCCCGACTCCGCTCGATCGAGACCCGCGAGATGATCGAGAAGTTCCTGGCTGACCCGCCTGGCAATGGCCTGGGCCTCTCCTTCGAGACGATGATCCAGTTGCTGCACGCGATCGCGGTCGTCGCGGCACTCAGCTCCGTCGCCGCTGTCGCGCTGGGCTGGCAGGTGCTGCAACGCAGCAGGCAGGCGCGCGTCGCGCTGTCCGTGCTCGCTGTGCCCATCTTCGTCACCGGCCTCGTGGCCGGCGGCTTCATGTCCTCGTTGGTCGCGGTGGCCACGGCGATGCTGTGGCTCTCGCCGTCGCGCGAGTGGTTTGCCGGACTGCCGATCCCCGAGCCTGTCAAGGTGGGCCGGTCCCGTCGCGACGTCGACGTCCAGACGCTGAGCGGCCAGGCGGCCCCGGGCCAGCTGAGGCCGCCCCTGGCCACCAACGCGTCGGCCGCCGGCTGGTCCGCGGCCCCCGCCGACCAGACTGACCGCCCCGCCCCGGTGACCGTGGCCGTGGTGCTCACCGTCGTGTTCGCGGGCCTCGTCTTGGTGATGACCCTCGTGAGCCTCGCGCTGCTCGCCGCACAGCCCGACCTCGTCCTCGACGAGGTGCGCCGGCAGAACCCCGACCTGGCGGACCAGGGAGTCAGCGACGCACTGCTCGTGAACACGGCGTACGTCACCGGCGGACTGGCCGTGGCCTGGTCAGCGCTGGCGGTGGTGCTCGCCGTCTTCCTCGCACGTCGCCGGGTGTGGGCGGCCCAGGGGCTGCTGATCTGCGCTGCCGTCACCGCCCTCTTCGGCGTGATCGCGACGCTGGCCTCGCCGGTGGCGCTGATCCCGGCTGTCGCCGCGATCGCCACCGTGAGCTGCCTGCGGCGCCCCGAGGTCCGCGCGTGGCTCACCGCCCCGCGTTGAGGATCGCGTCGCCGCACCCACGCGCAGGGACCCGAAGCCTCCTGGCAGGTCAGCGCGCCAGCTCGGAGACCGCCAGTCGGCGCACCCCCTCGGCGATGACGTCCGGCTCCTTGCAGAACGCCCACCGCACGAGGTGCCGGCCCGCGTCCTGGTCGTCGTAGAACACCTGGTTGGGGATCGCCACGACGCCCGCCAGCTCGGGTAGTGCGAGACAGAAGGACCGCCCGTCCTCCCAGCCGAGGTGGCTGATGTCGGTGGTCGCGAAGTAGGTCCCCTCGGGCACGCGCGCCGGCAGTCCTGCGGCGGCGAGGCCGCCGATGAGCAGGTCGCGTCGTGACCGGAGCGAGCGCGCGAGCGAAGCGGGGAACTCCGGCTCGTGGTCGAGCGCGTGTGCCACGGCTGGCTGCAACGGTGACCCCGACGTGAAGGTCAGCCACTGCTTCGCCGACAGGACCGCGGAGACGAGGTCGGCCGGACCGGTCGCCCAGCCGACCTTCCAGCCGGTGAACGAATAGCTCTTGCCTGCGCTCGACAGCGTCAGCGTCCGCTCCCACATCCCTGGCAGTGTCGCGAGTGGGATGTGCCCGTCAGCGGACTCGGCGTCGTCGAAGACGAGGTGCTCGTAGACCTCGTCGGTGATCACGATCAGGTCGTGCTCGATGGCCAGGTCGGCGACGGCCCGCAGCTCGGTGCGCGTCAGGACGGTGCCGGTCGGGTTGTGCGGAGTGTTGAGAAGGATGGCGCGGGTCCGTGCCCCGATGGCGTTGCGCAGGGCCTCCACGTCGAGCCGGAAGTCCGGCGCTCGCAGGGGTCACCGGCCGGCGTACGGCGCCGCACATCTCGATCATCGCGAGGTAGGAGTCGTAGTAGGGCTCGAGCACCACCACCTCATCACCCGGATCGATCAATCCCAATAGCGCCGCGGCGATGCCCTCGGTGCAACCGGTGGTGACGACGACCTCGCGATCGGGGTCGAGCTCGAGCCCGTAGTGGCGCTGCTGGTGGCGGGCGATCGCCTGCCGGAGCGCGGGGACGCCGATGCCGGGTGCGTACTGGTTGGCGCCGTGCTCCAGCGCGGCGACGGCGGAGGCGATGACCGACGGCGGGCCGTCGGCGTCGGGGAAGCCCTGGCCGAGATTGATCGCACCTGTCCGCGCGGCCAGCGCCGACATCTCGGAGAAGATCGTCGGCGGAATCGAGCGGACCCGCTGGGCGTGGCTGTGCCGGTCGTGAGGCATGGCATCGAGGGTAGTGGGAGGACCCCGGCCGGCTCGGGCGAGTGAGGAGGCTTCGCGCGGGCCTTGGGCTCGTCGCCTCGGGGCAGCTGTCGCGCCCGGGCCCGGATAGGCTCGCAGCCATGTCCGACCCGACCCTTGCCGCTGACATCGACGCTCTGTGCCGACTGACGGGGCAGTTCACCCTCCGGTCGGGGCAGGTCGCCGACACCTACTTCGACAAGTACCTCTTCGAGGCCGACCCGGCCCTGCTCGGCCGCGTCGCGACGCAGATGCTCGCGCTGCTGCCCGAGGACACCGACCTTCTCGGTGGCCTCGAGATGGGCGGCATCCCGATCGCGACGATGGTGAGCGCGAAGACCGGGACGCCGGCGCTGTTCGTGCGCAAGAGCGCCAAGGAGTACGGCACCTGCAAGCTCGCGGAGGGTCCGGACGTGGCCGGTCGACGGGTGACGATCATCGAGGACGTCATCACCACCGGCGGAGCGGTCCGCGACGCGACCAACGCCCTGCGCGCAGCGGGCGCGATCGTCGACACCGTCGTCTGCGCGATCGACCGCTCACCCGCCGGGGAGAACCCGCTCGTCGACGTCGGGCTCGAGATCCGTCCCGTGCTCACCCGCGCCCAGCTGGACGCCGCCCAGCGCTGAGCATCCCCGACGGCGCCGGCGGGGATCAGTTCACTGGGGGGTCGGACTTCTGGCTCAGGACGTCGAGGGCATCCGGGTGCTGGCCGGTGTCCCCGGACGTGGCGGCCGGGGAGCGCCGGTGCCGCCACCACTCCCATGCGATCGGGACGACGGAGAACAGCAGGATCGCGATGATGGCGTAGTCGATGTTCTCGCCGAGCCACGGGAAGGCCGCGCCGAGGAAGTAGCCGAGCAGGGTGATCGACACGACCCACGCGACCGCGCCGACCAGGCTCCAGAGGAAGAAGCGGCGCCGGTCCATGCGCGTCACGCCCGCGACCACCGTGATGTAGGTCCGGACGAACGGCACGAAGCGGCCGATGACCAGTGCCTTGTTGCCGTGCTTGTCGAAGAACGTGGTCGTCTGGTCGAAGTACTTCCGCTTGAGGATGCGGCCGTCGCGCTGATAGAGCGGCGGCCCGATCTTGCGACCGATCTCGTAGCCGGAGACGTTGCCGCCGATGGCGGCGATCGTGAACAGCACCAGCGCGAGCAGCAGGTCCAGCGAGTGGTGCCCGGGCAGGATGGAGATCTTGTCGCCGGAGATGAAGAGCCCCATCGCGAAGAGCAGCGTGTCACCGGGCAGGAACGGGAAGAACATCCCGCACTCGACGAAGATGAAGGCCAGGCTGAGCCAGAAGAGGGTCTGCCCGAACTGGTCGAGGAGCCAGGTGGGATCCATCCAGTCCATCCCGAGCAGGAGGGGCTGGAGATCCAGGAGCACGGTCACGCAGACCAGCCTAACCGCGGGAGCCCCATAGGGTTGAGTCGTGGATGAGCAGCAGGGGCGGGCGCCGTACGACCCGATGCCGCACGGCCCGGCGGAGGTCGGGCTCGGCCCGTGGCAGGGCGCCTGGCCGCAGGGGCAGCAGTACGACGCCGAACTGCTGCGCGAGGGCGATCGGCGCAACGTCGTCGACCGCTACCGCTACTGGACGATGGCCGCCATCGTTGCCGATCTCGACACCCGCCGGCACTCCTTCCACGTCGCGATCGAGAACTGGCAGCACGACTTCAACATCGGCACCATCGTGCGCACCGCCAACGCCTTCCTCGCCGCGGAGATCCACATCGTCGGCAACCGCCGCTGGAACCGTCGCGGCGCGATGGTCACCGATCGCTACCAGCACGTGCGTCACCACCCGACGCCTGCCGACCTGGCGGCCTACCTCCACTCCGTCGGGGTCCGCCTCCTGGGCATCGACAACCTGCCGGGGAGCGAGCACCTCGAGACGATGGCGCTGCCGCGCGACGTCTGCTTCCTCTTCGGGCAGGAGGGGCCGGGACTCTCCGAGGCCGCGCGATCGGAGTGCGACGGGACGTTCTCGATCGCCCAGTTCGGCTCGACCCGCTCGATCAACGCCAGCTCCGCCGCGGCGATCGCCATGCACTCGTGGATCCGGGAGTACGCCGACCTGTCGGCCGACGACGCCTGGCGCGGCTGACCGCGCCGAGGTCAGGCCGACTCGGGCAGCAGGAAGTTGAGCGCCGAGCGGCCCCGAGCGGCGTGCAGGAGCACGAGATCGGGACTGATGCCGATGGCGTCGGCGACCTCGGCGACCGGCAGGTCGAGCCAGTCGTAGAGCACGAGCGCCTTGCGCTGGATCGCCGTCAGGGACTGGAGGCCGTCGAAGAGCAGCGACTCGTCCTCGATCGGGTAGTCGTCGCCGTGGGCGTTGCAGCTGCGTGGCGTGGGGGAGTCGGTGACGCCCGCACGGGCCAGTGAGCGGTAGACGAAAGCGTCGGCGGCCTCCGTCTCGTGGATGCGGTGCCAGGATTCGTAGAGCCGGGTGAACGTCACCAGCACGAGCGCCTCGGCCTGCGCCCAGTCGCAGCAGATGGCGTGCGCCAGGCGGCGTACGTGCGGGCCGTGCTCGGCGGCGTAGACGGAGAACGCCTGACCGGGCGGCGGCTGGCGCCGCCAGCGGTGGAGGCGCGGGACGGCGACGTATGCCGCGGGCGGCTGGTCGACACCCTCGAGAGAGGCGTCGATCTCGTGCACCCAGTCGATGCTGGTGGTCATGGCCCGTCCCCCTTCGCGCCCCCCGTGGCCGCGTCCTCAGTCATGTTGACGCGGTGAAGAGCCATTTGGTTGCATCGGACCTTGGGTGAACCTGGAGGTGGACCAGACCACCGGGTCTCGCGTCGTGGTCCTGGCTTCGGCGCGCATTCGCTGACTCACCGGTAGCCACTAGGGTCGGGGCGACAAGTTGAACGCCTTCTTCAGGAGTCCGCCATGCCCATCGCCACCCCCGAGGTCTACGCGCAGATGCTGGACGCCGCGAAGGAGAAGTCCTTCGCCTACCCGGCCATCAACGTCTCGTCGTCCCAGACCCTCAACGCGGCCCTGCAGGGCTTCGCCGACGCCGGTTCCGACGGCATCATCCAGGTCTCGACGGGCGGCGCGGAATACCTCTCCGGCCCGAGCGTGAAGAACATGGTGACCGGCTCGGTCGCCCTCGCCGCCTACGCCGCCGAGGTCGCCAAGAGCTACCCGGTCAACATCGGGCTGCACACCGACCACTGCCCCAAGGACAAGCTCGACGGGTTCGTCCGCCCGCTGCTCGCCATCTCGGCCGAGCGGGTGGCCCGCGGGGAGAACCCGCTGTTCCAGTCGCACATGTGGGACGGCTCCGCGGTGCCGCTGGAGGAGAACCTCCTCATCGCGCAGGAGCTGCTCGAGAAGTGCGTGGCCGCCAAGATCATCCTCGAGGTCGAGATCGGCGTCGTCGGTGGCGAGGAGGACGGTGTCGTCGCGGAGATCAACGAGCAGCTCTACACGACCCCCGAGGACGCGCTCGCCACCGTGCGCGCACTGGGCTCGGGTGAGAACGGCCGCTACCTGGCCGCGCTGACCTTCGGCAACGTGCACGGTGTCTACAAGCCTGGCAACGTCAAGCTCCGCCCCGAGATCCTTCGCGAGGCGCAGGCCGCGGTCGCCGCCGAGCTGGGTCTGGCCTCCGGCGCCAAGCCGTTCGACCTGGTCTTCCACGGCGGATCGGGCTCGACCCCCGAGGAGATCGCCGCCGCGGTCGACTTCGGCGTGATCAAGATGAACGTCGACACCGACACCCAGTACGCCTTCACCCGACCGGTCGTGGGCCACATGCTCAAGAACTACGACGGCGTCTTGAAGGTCGACGGCGAGGTGGGCAGCAAGAAGGCCTACGACCCTCGCGCGTGGGGCAAGGCTGCCGAGGCCGGGATGGCGGCGCGCATCGTCGAGGCCTGCGAGAACCTGCGCTCGGCCGGCACGTCGCTCGGCGGCTGACCCGGCGTAGGCCCCTCAGTGCCTCGCGAAGTGCCGGGGACGTTCGAGCGCCAGGGCAGCCAGCAGGCCCACGACGAGAACGCACGGCACCAGGAGCAGTGACTGGCCCATGGCCTCACTGAACGCGTCGAGGACGGCGGGCGGCATCGCGCCGCTCGCCGTCCCTGCGCCCGCCGGGCTCGAGCCGAGCCCCTGCGCGGCCAGGCGTGCGTCGATGAGCACGGCGATCGCGGCCGAACCGAGCACGGCACCCACCTGGCGGTTGGCGTTGTAGACGCCGGCACCAGCCCCGGCCTGGTGCATCGGCAGGTTGCGGTTGGCCGTCGCCGACAGCGGTGCCCACAGGAACGAGCTGCCGAGGCCGAGCACGCCGAGCGCGACCAGCAGCACCCAGAGCGGTGTCTCGGGTCGTACGGCGAGAGCCAGCCCGACCATGGCTGCGATCAGCGTGGCGAACCCGAAGACCGTCAGCACGCGCGGGTGCACCCGGTCGGTGAGCGAGCCGACCCGGCGGGCGGCCAGGATCGAGACCGGCGCCATCGGCGCGAGCAGCAGCCCGGCCTGGGTGGGGCTGTAGCCGCGGACGAGCTGGGCGTACAGCATGAGCGGGAAGCCCATCGCGGTGAAGGCGAAGCTCACGGTCGCGATGGAGAGGTTGGCCAGCGAGAAGTTGCGGTCGGCGAAGAGTCCCAACGGCATCAGCGGCTCGCGGCGGTTGTGTGCCTGCCACCAGATGAAGACCGCGATCAGCACCAGCCCGGCGATGATCAGCCGCCACACGGTGATCGGCCCGGCGATGGTGGCCCAGTCGAACTGGTGGCCCTCCTGCAGCCCGAAGACCAGCAGGAACATGCCGGCCCCGCTCAGCAGGACGCCCAGCCAGTCGAAGCTGTGGCTGCGGGTGTCGAGGGTGGGCACCAGCCGCCAGGCGAGCACCATCGCGAGGATGCCCACGGGCACGTTGATGAAGAAGATCCACTCCCAGCCGAGCGAGTCCACCAGCAGACCGCCCGCGATCGGACCGACCAGCGTCGCGACGCCGGCCGTCGCGCCCCACAGCGACATGGCCGCACCGCGGCGCTCCATCGGGAAGATCCGGGTGATCACCGCCATCGTCTGCGGGGTCATCAGGCTGGCGCCGAGGCCCTGGAACACCCGGGCGACGATGAGTCCCTCGATGGTGCTGGTGAGGCCGCACCACAGCGAGGCGGCTGTGAAGATCGCCAGCCCGATGAGGTAGAGCCGACGCGGGCCGAAGCGGTCCCCGAGTCGGCCGGTGATCAGCACCGGGACGGCGTAGGCGAGCAGGTAGGCGCTCGTCACCCAGACCACGGTGTTCACGTCCGCCCCGAAGTCGTCGATGATCGCCGGCGTCGCGACCGTCACGATGGTGGTGTCGACCAGGATCATGAAGAACCCCAGGCACAGCGCCCACAGGGCCGGCCACGGGTTGGTCTGGTGCGGGTTCACAGGGATGGTCTCGGCGCTCACCCACCCAGTGAACACGGTCCGTCCGTGCCGCCACCGGATCGGGGTGGGGGCACGGACGGTCGGCGTACGGCGAGGCGCTAGCGAGCTCCGGCGTTGCCCGCGACGCCGTCCGGGTCGCCGTACGGCTCCTGGCGCGTGGCGTGGGCCGTGAGGTCCTTGACCACCCGCGGGTCGTCCGCCTCGGCGAAGTAGTCGAACTCGATCGTCTCGTCCTTGCCGTTGGACACCTTCAGCGCGTTGAGGATCGCACTCACCACCACGGCGAGCACCACGTTGATCACGAACGCCGTGACCGCGATGTAGCCCATCTCCTCGAGACCCGGGATCAACGCCGTCGAGCCACCGAAGTGGTTGCCCGTCACGGGGTTGATGACCTGGTAGGCCATCACGGTGCCGTAGACCATGGCGACCGCCCAGCCCAGCAGCAGGCCGTAGCGGTGGAACCAGCGCGTGAAGAGGCTGAACACCACCGCCGGGAAGGTCTGCATGATCCAGATCCCGCCGAGCAGCTGGAAGTTGATCGCGTTCTGCTTGTCGAGGGTCAGCACGAAGACCAGCGCGAAGGCCTTGACGACCAACGACATCAGCTTGGAGACCTTCGCCTCCTGTGCGGGGGTGGCGTCCTTCTTGAGCCACTCCTTGTAGATGTTGCGGGTGAACGTGTTGGCCGCGGCGATCGACATGATCGCGGCCGGCACGAGCGCGCCGATCGCGATCGCCGCGAAGGCGACGCCGGTGAACCAGGACGGGAACATGTCCTCGAACAGCTGCGGGATGACGAGCTGGGCGTTGGGCTCGCCGTCGAGCCCGATCGGCTGCGTGCCGGCCGCGATGGCGACCCAGCCCAGCAGGGCCAGCAGACCCAGCACGAAGGAGTACGCCGGCAGTAAGGCGGCGTTGCGCCGCACGGTGTTGCGCGAGTTCGACGACAGCGACGCCGTGACCGAGTGCGGATACATGAACAGCGCCATCGCAGAGCCGAGGGCCAGGGTGGCGTAGGCCCAGAAGGCCCCGGAGCCGGGGACGAACGACGAGCTCGGCTTCAGGCCGGCCTCGACGGCCGCCGCGTTGTTGGCGTCCATCTTGTCCTGCGCCGCGCCGAAGATCGCGTCCCAGCCGCCGACCTGGCCGGGCAGGTAGATGACCGCGACGATGATGACGAGGTAGATCAAGATGTCCTTGACGAACGCGATCACCGCGGGCGCCCGCAGGCCGCTGGAGTAGGTGAAGGCCGCGAGCAGCGCGAACGCGATGAACAGCGGCAGGTCCTTGGCCAGGACGTTGTCGCCGCCCCCGAGTCCGGCCACCTCGAGCACCGCCTGGATGCCGACGAGCTGCAGGGCGATGTAGGGCATCGTCGCGACGAACCCGGTCACCGCGACCGCGAGCGACAGCGACCTGGAGTCGTACCTCCCGCGAACGAAGTCGGCCGTGGTGACGTAGCCGTGGCGGTGGCTCACCGACCACAGCCGCGCCATGAAGATGAAGATGATCGGGTAGAGAATGATCGTGTAGGGCACGGCGAAGAAGCCGGCCACTGCTCCGGTCGCGAACATCGCCGCGGGTACGGCGACGAAGGTGTAAGCCGTGTAGAGGTCGCCGCCGAGTAGGAACCAGGTGATCCAGGTGCCGAACTTTCGACCACCCAGACCCCACTCGTCGAGCGACTCGAGCCCGTCACCGCGCTTGAAGCGCGATGCCATGAAGCCGGCGACGGTGACGATGCCGAACAGCGCGATGAGCACGCCCAGCGCGACGCCGTTGATGCCGGTGTTCGCTGCCATCGGCAGCACCGCGGCGCTCATCGGTCATCACCCTTGGCGGGCTTGCGCGCGGCCAACGTCAGGCGGTAGGCGGTGTAGGTCAGCGCGGAGCAGAGGAACACCCAGAGGAACTGGTACCAGAAGAAGAACGGGAAGCCGAAGAGCTCCGGCTCCACTCGCGCGTAGGTCGGCACTGCCATCAGCGCGACGACCGGGATGGCGAGCAGCACACCGGCCGCGACCATCAACCCCTTCCTGGTCGGAGGGGGGCCGTCTTCAGGGCGCGGTCGAGTATTTTCTGTGCCGAGAGTCATTCCGGCACGGTACCCCGACAGTGTGACCCGGGTCACCCGGGGTGAGGTCAGCCCAGGAGCGCGTCGTACGCCGCCGGGCTGGAGTCGCGCAGGAACTCCGAGCACCGCTCCCACTCGGCGCTCTCGCCGATCGCGCGGGCACTGAGCGCCAGCAGGGCCAGGCACTGCAGGAAGCCGCGGTTGGGCTCGTGCTCCCACGGGACCGGGCCGTGGCCCTTCCAGCCGTTGCGGCGAAGGTTGTCCAGCGAGCGGTGGTAGCCGACGCGGGAGTAGGCGTAGACGGTCACGTCGTCGGCGCCCTCGGCCTTCGCGTGCTCCGCGAGTCCGGCCCACGCAGCGGGGGACTCCGGGTGGCGGCGTACGACGGCAGCGGGGGCCTCGCCCCCTGCGAGCTCGGCGGCAGCGGGGTCCACGGGCAGGTGGGTGGGCGGGGGGCCGGCCATCAGGTCGAGGTGATTCATGGGCGCAGCCTAGGCGCATGCCGCGCTCCTCTGGGCGGGGTGCCTCCGGTCCGCGCCGCATGTAACACGCTGTCCGGTGCTCTTCCACGTCGTTGCTACGTCGCGGAAGAGCACCGGACGACGTGTTACATGTGATGGGGCGCGAGTGGCACGCCCGCCGGCGGGCCGCAAAGCGCCCACAACCACCCCCCGCGCCCGGTGATCCACAGCGCACCGATGAGTGGACCGCGCAACGTCGATGCCTGCCTCGACCCTCGGATCATGGACACGCGCATCATCGCCCGCATCGCCGAGGGCGGCGGTCTCGCCAGGGCGCGAGACCTGCGCGCCGCGGGGGTCGACCCGCGTGCGATCACGGCTCTGGTCCGCGGCGGCGAGCTGGTCGCCGTACGCCGTGGCATCTACTCGACTGCAGAGCTCTGGGACGCCGCCGACGAGTGGCGAGAGCGGCCACTCGCCAGGATCCGGGCCGCTCATCTCGCGGTCACGATGGACCACGTGTTCAGTCACGACTCTGCCGCGGTCCTGCACGGCCTTCCGCTGATCGACGTCCGCGAGAGCGAGGTCCACGTAACCCGTGTCGGGGTCGTGGGGTCTCACACGCGGTACGCCGTGAGGCATCACGGTGCGCCGTACGCCGCCGAGGAGGTTGTTCCGCTGGGACACCTCGAGGCGCTGGCCGTTCCGCGCACTGTGGCCGATCTGGCGCGAACGCACGGCTATGCGGCCGGGCTGGTCGCGGCTGACGCGGCCCTGCGGCTGGGGCACTCGCGCGCATCACTGCGTGAGGCCACGGAGTCGATGCGCTGCTGGCCGGGTGTCTCGATCTGCCGTGTCGTCATCGATGACGCGGACCGAGGGGCCGAGTCCGCGCCGGAGACGTTGGGGCGAGTCCTGGTTAAGGAGCTGGGAGTCGGCGACGTGGAGACACAGTTCCCGATCCGGACCTCGAGTGGCGTGCGCTGGGCTGACATGCGGATCGGCTGCCACCTGTTCGAGGTCGACGGCCGGATCAAGGTCACGGCCCAGGGGGAGGGCGGTGTCGCGACGGAGCCGGCGGGCGACGTCATCTGGCGGGAGAAGAAGCGGGAGCGAGACGTGACCAGCCGCGGGCTGGGCGTCAGCCGGATCGTGTGGCAGGACTTCTGGGACCCTTACCGCGCGCGGGCACGTGCGCGGCTCCGCGCCGAGTTCGACGCGACCTGCCAGCGGTACGGCGAGCAGCTGCCTGCCGAGCTCGTCGAGGATGCCCGGCGGATCCGCGAGGAGTTTCGCCACCAGGCTGGTTAGCCCGGACCGCGTCGGTCCTCCGCTCCGAGGGCTGTCGATGCCGTGAGCCCGCATGTAACACGCTGTCCGGTGCTCTTCCACGTCGTTGCTACGTCGCGGGAGAGCACCGGACGACGTGTTACATGTGTGGGGGAGGGCGGCGCGACGACGGAGGTCAGGCGCCGAGGAGCGTGCGTACGGTGTCGTGGCCCAGCGCCACGATCAGCGTGGGCAGGCGCGGACCGCGGTCGGCGTCGACGAGCAGGTTGTAGAGCAGCGTGAAGAACTCCTTCTGGTCCGCCTTGACCTCGTCGGTCGGGGCGTCGTCGAAGCCGAGGCCGCGCGCAACCTTGGGTACGCCGTAGACGACCGTCGTCGCGGAATCGAGGTCCAGCTCTGCGGGCAGCCGGTCCAGGAAGATCCGCAGCCACAGCTCCTCGTCCTCGCTGAGCGCGGCGAGTCGCGCGGTGTCAGGAGTCGAACGCACCGTCGTGCGCTCGGAAGCGGGCAGCGAGGCCGTCCAGGCCATCGCGCGGCCGAGGCGAGGCTCGAGCTCGTCGACGGAGGTGTGCGGGAAGCCGACGTGCTCGACGACCTGGCTGATCAGGTCGGCCGACCCGGCCGTGACGTCGGCGATCGACGACAGCGTCCGGAACGGGACAGCGACCGCCGGCACCGGCAGGGTTCCGCCGGCGACCGTCGAGGAGGCGCGCTCGAAGGCGAGCACCTGGGCATCGCGCTTGGCCGGGTTGGCGGCCTTCTTGCGCAACGCGTCCCACTCGTCGTACAGGCGGACCACCTCGGGCCCGAAGTCGATGGTGAAGGCCTGCTTGGGCGCACGACGGGTGTAGAGCCAGCGCACCATCGGGGCCTCGAGGATGGCGAGTGCGTCCGCAGGGGTGGGGACGCCGCCGCTCGACGACGACATCTTCTGCATGCCGGCGATCCCGACGAACGCATAGGTGACGCGCGCGGGCGCCTGCCAGGCGAAGATCGAGGAGACGAGCTCCTGGCCGACGGTATAGCTCGAGCCGGGCGTCATGTGGTCGAGGCCGGCGGGCTCGAAGTTGACCTTCTCCCAGGCCCACCGCATCGGCCAGTCGACCTTCCACACCAGCTTGCCGCCGTCTTGGCTGGCGACGTTGGTCGAACCCGAGAACCCGCAGATGCGGCAGGTGTAGGCGAGGTCGGTGCTCTCGTCGTCGTAGGCCGTCACGTCGGTCGTGTCGCGGCCGCACTGCTCGCACCACGGCTTGTAGGGGAAGCGGGCCAGCTCGCCGGCCCCGGCCGGCTCGTCCTCGTTGGCGATCGAGGCGGCGAGCTCGGCGGCCTCCTCGTCTGTCTCTGCGGCGGTCGCGGCCTTCGTGCGGTAGCGCCCGAGGACCTCGTCGATCCGGTCGCGGTGCCTGATGGCGTGCAGGATCTGCTCGCGGTAGGTGCCGGCCTGATACATCTGCGTCTGGCTGATCTCGTCCATGCGGACGCCCAGCTCGTCGAGCGAGGCGCGCAGCGGCGCCTTGAAGTGCTCGGCCCAGGAGTCGTGGCATCCCCACGGGTCGGGTACGGCGCTGAGCGGGCGCCCCAGGTGATCGGCCCACTCGGCGGGGACCCCGGCGGGCACCTTGCGGAAGCGGTCGTAGTCGTCCCACGAGTGCAGGTGGCGCACGGCGATGCCGCGGCGCCGCAGCTCCTCGGCGACGAAGTGCGGGGTGAGGAACTCGCGCAGGTTGCCCAGGTGGATCGGACCCGACGGGCTGGCGCCGGACGCGACGGTCACGAGGTTGCCCTCGCCCGCGTGCCGGACGGCATCGTCCGCTGCGCGCGTCACCCAGTCGCTGGGTTCGCCGGACCGTCCGCCTCGTGCCATGGCTCGTGTGCTCCCGCGCTGCTCGTCCGTGTGTGATCGGAGTTCCGATCTCGACCGGAAGGCTATCGGGCACGTGACAAGGGCATCGGAGTCACCCTGCGGCGACTCCGATGCCCTGCGCATCGCGGCCTGTCGGCCCGTCCAGTGGCACACCCCCGCGATTCACCGGACGTCGACGCGTCACGCCATTCTCGGTGCTCGGCCGCTCAGATCGTGGCCTGAAATGGCCGGTGGCACTAACATGCCACTGTGAGTCGCCGCCCCCTCGCTGACGCGTTCGGATTGCCCGCCCGGATCGACGAGCTCTATCGGCAGGTCCTGTCCGGATCGGGCGGCTCACTGCAGGCGCTCGCCGCGTCCCTGTTCGTCGCGCCCCACGAACTCGTCCGGCAGCTCGCGCCTCTGCTCGAGCTCGACATCGTGCGCATCGACGGCGACCTCCTGAGCGTTGCCTCGCCCGTGGACGCCGTCTCGAGGTACGTCGCCGGGCAGGCCGCCACCGTCGCCGAGGTCGGCGCCCAGCTCAGCCGCCTCGCGGCCGCGCTTCCGGTGCTTGCCGAGCTCGGCGGCGACACCCCGGAGCTCGACTCGACCGCCATCGACGGCGAGATCAGCATCGAGGCCGACGTGCCCAAGATCCTGGTCGCGTGGATCGGTGAGTCCCCCGGGGACCTGCGCTTCCTGCGTCCGGACCAGTGGCGGTTGCCCAGCGAGTCCGAGATGGCCCTGGCGGTCAACACCGCCGTCCAGGCGGGTCGCCGCGTGCGTGCGATCTATCCGGCCCGCGTGCTGCAGGAAGCGCCGGCGATCCTGATCGGCCGGGCGGCGATCGGGGAGCAGATCCGCGTCCTGCCCGAGGTGCCGACCCGGATGGCGATCATCGGCGCCACGCGCGCGATGCTCCCCGAGCCCCTCGGGGTGGGCAACCAGCGCCGCATCCTGATCCGCCAGCAGGCCATCGTCCAGGTGTTGACGGCGTGGTTCGACGAGCTGTGGGACTCGGCGACCGCGGTCACCACCCTCGACCGTGGCGAGGCTCGCCCCGACCTCCGGCGCCTGCTGCTGGCCCAGCTCGCAGCGGGCGGGAAGGACGAGCAGATCGCGCGGACCCTCAACATCAGCCTGCGCACGGTCCGCCGCCGGATCGCCGCGCTGATGAGCGACCTCGGAGTGGACACGCGCTTCCAGGCCGGCGTCGAGGCCGCTCGTCGCGGTTGGCTCTGAAGTCTGGCTCTAACCGGGCAGCACCATCGTGTAGGCCGCGGGCTCGAGCCGCCAGGTGCGGCTCCGCTCGGGCCCGTAGATCTCACCGTCGGCCGAGACCCAGAAGTCCTCGCCGCGCACCGAGACCTCGCGACCGCGAAGGTAGAGCACGTCGTCCCGTTCGTGGTGCTCGCCCTTGCGCAGGTGTGCGACATAGCCGAGCTTGGCGCCGGGGGTGACGGCACGGGCGATCATCACGTCCAGCAGGCCGTCCTCGGGGTCGGCCTCCGGCGTGATCTCCGTGCCGCCGCCGACGTTGGCGCCGTTGCCGACCGCGACCATCAGCACCGGCCGGTCGACGTCGTTGACGACCCGGCCGTCGATCTCGACGCGCAGTCGGTGGCTGGGCGGATTCACGGCCGCGAGCACGGCCCCGATCGGATAGCCGAGCTTGCCGAGGTTGAGGCCGCCGACACCGATGCTGCCGAGGCGGGACTTCCAGGTGTGCGCCTTGCGGCTGGCCTGCGCGCCCGCACCGACATGGACGTTGTTGACCACGATCTCGCCGGTCTCGTCGACGATCAGGTCGACCTTGCGCGGCTCACCCTTCAACACCAGGCGGGCTGCGTCCTGGATGTCGAGCGGGATGCCGGTGCCGCGCGCGAAGTCGTTGCCGGTGCCCAGCGGCAGCAGGGCGAGGGTCTTGCCGTCCAGCTCGTGGCGCCGGTGGAGTGCTGCGACGACGGCGTGCAGGCTCCCGTCCCCGCCGGCGACCACGATGCGGCGGGAGCCGGCGCGGTGCAGCACGCCGTCGAGCTCGCCGGGGTTGCGCGTGGCGGCCACCTCGACCGACGCGGACTCGCGGATGATCGCCAGGGCCAGATCGAGGTTCTGCTGGTCGGCGGTGCCTGCGTCCGAGTTGGTGATCACGAGCATCGGGTCCATCCGGCGGACATTAGCCGACGCGACTTGACCAGCCGGGCCCAATGCCGAATCAGGATGCGTGCGGCGGTGAGGCGGAGCGTCCCGGTGCGCTAACGTGTGGTCGCAAGAGCTCCGGTGCACTTGTGCCGGAGCTTCCTTGTTTCCAATGCCGTCTCACCTCAGGAGGGCTGCGATGCCCGCGATCGTCGTACTCGGTGCCCAGTGGGGCGATGAAGGCAAGGGCAAGGCGACCGACCTCCTCGCCACCACCGACACCATCGACTTCGTCGTCCGCACGAGTGGTGGCCACAACGCCGGCCACACGATCGTGGTCAACGGCGAGAAGTTCGCCACGCACCTGCTGCCGAGCGGGATCCTCACGCCCGGCGCCACCAGCGTGATCGCCAACGGCGTCGTCGTCTCACCGGAGGCGCTCTTCAGCGAGCTCGACGGCCTGATCGCACGCGGCGTCGACGTGGCCGAGCTGAAGGTCAGCGCCAACGCGCACATCATCGCGAGCTACCACGCGACCATCGACAAGGTGACCGAGCGTTTCCTCGGCAAGAACCAGATCGGCACCACCGGTCGCGGCATCGGTCCGGCCTACGCCGACAAGATCAACCGCGTGGGGGTCCGCGTCGCCGACCTCTTCGACGAGAAGATCCTGCACGAGAAGGTCGAGGCAGCCCTCGACGTCCGCAACCACCTGTTGACGAAGATCTACAACCGCCGCGCGATCGAGGTCGACGTGGTCGTCGAGGAGCTCTTGTCGTACGTCGACAGGTTGCGCCCGATGGTCTGCGACACCTCGCTCCTGCTCAACCGAGCCCTCGACGACGGCAAGACGGTGCTCTTCGAGGGCGCCCAGGCAACGATGCTCGACGTCGACCACGGCACCTACCCGTTCGTGACGTCCTCCAGCCCGATCGCCGGCGGCGTCTGCACCGGCGCCGGCATCGGCCCGACCCGGATCGACCGGGTGATCGGCGTGATCAAGGCCTACACCACGCGCGTCGGTGCCGGCCCCTTCCCGACCGAGCTGTTCGACAACGACGGCATCGAGCTGCAGCGGATCGGTGGCGAGGTCGGTGTCTCGACCGGCCGCACCCGCCGTTGCGGGTGGTACGACGCGGTGATTGCGCGCTACTCCTCGCGCGTCAACGGCCTGACCGAGTTCTTCCTCACCAAGCTCGACGTGCTCGACAGTTGGGAGCGGATCCCGGTCTGCGTGGCCTACGAGATCGACGGCGAGCGGGTCGAGGAGATGCCGATGACCCAGACCGAGTTCCACCACGCGAAGCCGATCTACGAGTACTTCGACGGCTGGCAGGAGGACATCTCCGGCTGTCGGACCTTCGAGGAGCTGCCGAAGAACGCCCAGGGCTATGTCAAGGCGCTCGAGGAGATCTCCGGCGCGATGATCTGGGGCGTCGGTGTCGGACCGGGTCGCGAGCAGACCCTCGTCGTCCACGACGCCTGATCCTCACTCGCTGTCGCGGATCCATGGCCACAACCTCGGCCGGACCAGCCGCAGGATCGGGTTCGGGGAGGCCCTGCGCCGCCGGTAGGATCGACGCCCGTGAAGACTCTCGTGATCGGCACCGGAGGCCGCGAGCACGCGCTGGCCCTGGCCCTGGCCCTCGATCCCGGAGTCACCGAGGTGCACGCGGCGCCGGGCAACCCCGGCATCGCCGCGGTCGCCTCGTTGCACGAGGTCGACCCGATGGACGGGGCCGCGGTCGCGGCCCTGGCCACGTCGCTCGGCATCGACCTGGTCGTCGTCGGCCCCGAGGCGCCGCTCGTGGCGGGGGTCGCCGACGCGGTCCGCGCCGCCGGGATCGCGGTCTACGGTCCGTCCGGCGCCGCGGCCAAGCTCGAGGGGTCGAAGGCGTTCAGCAAGGACGTGATGGCCGCGGCGGGCGTGCCGACCGCCGGGTCGCGCGTCTGCGTCACCCCGGCGGAGGCAGCGGCCGCCCTTGACGAGTTCGGTGCGCCGTACGTCGTGAAGGATGACGCGCTCGCTGCCGGCAAGGGCGTTGTCGTCACCACTTCTCGGGACGAGGCGCTGGCCCACGCCGCGACCTGCGAGCGGGTGGTGATCGAGGAGTTCCTCGACGGCCCGGAGATCTCGCTGTTCGCGGTCTGCGACGGGCGGCAGGCGCGGGTGCTGCAGCCGGCACAGGACTTCAAGCGGATCTTCGACGGCGGGCAGGGCGCCAACACCGGCGGCATGGGCTCCTACTCGCCCCTGCCCTGGGCGCCGGCGGGGCTGGCCGACGAGGTGCTCGCGACCGTGGTGCAGCCGACCCTCGACGAGATGAACCGACGCGGCACGCCGTTCGTCGGCACCCTCTACGTCGGCCTCGCGCTGACCGACGAGGGGCCGCGGGTGATCGAGTTCAACTGCCGCTTCGGCGATCCCGACATCCAGCCCGTGCTGGCCCTGTTGACCTCTCCGCTCGGTGGCCTGCTGAAGGCCGCGGCCGACGGTGACCTCGGCGCCGTACCCGCTCCGACGTTCGCCGCCGGCGCCTCGGTCACTGTCGTGATGGCGAGTGCGGGCTATCCCGAGTCGTCGTCTCGGGGCGACGTCATCGTCGGCACCGAGACACTGACCGAGGAGATCGACGTCGACGTGATCCACGCCGGGACCGCTCGGTCCGACGGGGAGCTGGTGTCTGCAGGTGGACGCGTGCTCGCCGTCCGCG
>NZ_JANPEO010000039.1:0-3206 GCF_031422975.1 Nocardioides sp.
ATCACGGGCAGCTACCGGCCCGGCTCCTTCGCGCTCAACTACCGTTCCGAGCCGTTCCGCAACAGGCTGCTGGCGTTCCCGAAGGAGAAGGCGCACGCCTACAGCTCCTTCACCTTCGGCGAGCCGGCCACGCCGATCATGCGCGGCTACCTGGGCGACCCGACCAAGATCCGCCTGGTCCACGCCGGAGCCGAGAAGTTCCACGTCTACCACCTGCACGGTGGCGGGGACCGGTGGCGCTTCAACCCGGTGGCCGACTCGACGTTCAACTATGCCGACACGGGCCTCAAGAAGGATCCCGAGACCACGGAATCGCCCTCCCAGCGCCTGGACTCCCAGTCGATCGGCCCCGGTGAGTCCTACAACCTCGAGATCGAGGGCGGCGCCGGTGGCGTGCAGCAGTCCGCCGGCGACTTCCTGTTCCACTGCCACATCGCCAAGCACTACACCTCCGGCATGTGGGGACTGTGGCGTGCCTACGACACGCGGCAGCCCGACCTGGTGCCGCTCGGTGACCGGGCAGCTCCGCCCGACGCGGTCGACTCCCGCGGGCTCCTCGGCACCACCATCAACGGCACCCAGATCACCCAGGACAACATCGACGCCTGGGTGCGGGCGCAGCTCCCGCCCGCGGGGGTGCCCCGCAACGCGCAGGATGCCACCCGGTGGGACTGGAAGGTCGCCGGAACGTCGGCTGCGCCCCTGTACCTCGGAGCGCCGGCCGACCCCACAGTGTTCCCGGACTCGCCATCGGTGCTGCAGGGCCAACCCAACCTCCTGGCCGTGGACGCCGGGCGAGTGGTCGGCAACCGGCCGGCGATCCTGTTCAACCCGGTGAACGGCCGCCCCGCCTACCCGATGCTCCGGACCAAGATCGGGAAGCGACCACCCTTCACCGCGGCCGGTCACACCGGCAGTCCGTGGCTGGGTGCCAGCGCCGATGCTCCAGAGTCCCGCGCGACCGATCCATGGTCCCGACGCAACGACGGGCTGTGCCCCCAAGGACGCAAGGTGCGCACCTTCAACGTGGTCGCGATCGGCAAGCCGATCCGCCGTACCCCTGCGTTCGTGGACCCGGTGGGCAAGATCTTCGTGCTGGCCCACGACAAGGCTGCGACCCTCGCGGATCCCACCAAGGGCGAACCGCTGGCGATCAGGTCCAACCAGGGGGACTGCGTCTCCATCACGCTCACCAACGAGATCCCGGACGCGTCAGCCTTCGACAAGTTCTCGAAGACCAGCATGCACATCCACCACGTGCAGTTCGACGTGCAGGGCTCGGACGGGGTCAGTGCCGGCTTCGCCTACGAGCACTCGGTCCGGCCCTACAAGACCAACGACCCCACGCTGCTCGCCGGCGCACGCAAGGGCGACACTGTCCTCCGACTCTCTGACGTGTCCAAGTTCCTCGGCAGCGATGCCAACGGACAACCCGTCCGCTCCTGGCTGGCCGTGGGCGAGGGTCTGGAGTCCATCGAGATCCGCCAGGTGCAGTCGGTGGACCCCGTCGCCCGCACCGTGACGCTGGCGAGCGGCCTCGACGCAGACCACGACGTGGGCGAGTTCGCGGGCACCGAGTTCATCAAGTACAACTGGTATCCCGACGTCGTGCTCGACAACGTCTTCTGGCACGACCACGTCGACGGCATCCACGGTTGGGGACACGGACTCGTCGGTCAGCTCATCGTCGAGCCGGCAGGTTCGACGTATCACGACCCGGTCACCGGTGACGAGGTCGACTCGGGCACCCTGGTCGACATCCACACCTCGTCGACGTTGTCCCCAGGCATGGTCGAGGGCAGCTTCCGCGAGCTCGCACTGTGGACGATCAACGACAACGACAAGGCCGACTACTCCACGCTCAACCTCCGAGCCAACCCACTGGCAGCGCGTCTCGACAAGGCCAACCAGTTCAGCTCGTGGAAGTACGGCGACCCGATCACCCCACTGCCCCGACTCTACCCGAACGATCCGCTGGTGGTCCGCACCATCAGCGTCTCCCCGACCGTCGACACGTTGCACCTCCAGGGCGCCCGGACGCTGCTGGAGCCGCGCTACACGCATCCCGACGCCTCGGGCAACCCCGTGCCCGAGGGCACCCTGATCGACACCGTGCACGCCGGGATCAGTGAGAAGTTCACGCTCGTCTTCAACGGGGACGGCCCGGTGCTGCGCATGCGGCCCGGTGACTACCTCTACGCCAACGGGACCCAGTTGCGCACGCAGCAGGGCGCCTGGGGCATCGTGCGGATCCTGCCCGGTCGGGTGCCGGACCTCCGTCCCCTGCCTGGAGTCAGCACGCCGTCGGAGACCTACGCGCAACCCACGATGACCGGCGGTGCCCCACCGGCTGCGTCCTCGCCCGGCGAACCCTGCCCGTCCGGTGCGCCGACGCGCAGGTTCGACGTCAGCGCTCTCGACCGGTCCGGCACCTTCAGCGGTGCTCGCACGGCCTTCGTCCCGAACCAGGACGTCGCGGCCATCAAGAACCGCACCAAGGAGATGACGCCACTGGTGCTGCATGTCGTGGCCGGTGAGTGCGTGACCGTGAACGTGACCAACCTGCTGACCTCACCGGTCAGCTTCTCGGTGGGAAAGCTCGACCGTGAGGCCGGCTCGGGCGGAGTCAACATCGGGTTCGCACCCGAGCAGAACATCGCGCCGAACGCCACCCGCCGTCACGTCTATTACGTCCCGAGCGACCGCATCGGCACGGCTGCGATCGCTGACCTCGCGGGTGCAGCCACACTGAAGCAGGGTTTGTACGGCGCAGTCGTGGTCGCGCCGGCCTCGCTGGTGTCCGGCGTGCCCACGGAGTTCAGTGACCCGATCACCGGGGAGGCCCGTGACATCGGCGCCCAGGTGCTGGTCCACGCCCCGGGCAACACTCCCGCGGACTACCGGGACTTCACCGTGAGGGTGGCTGACGACGACACCGCGATCGGGCAGGACTTCATGCCCTATCCGACCGACGCCCGGGCCGGACGGTCGCTGGTGAACTACCAGGCGGCCCCCGCCGGCGACGGCCCGACCGCCTTCCAGAACCCCGGGAAGGTTCCTTGGCTCAAGGCGTACGCCGGCGACCCCATGCTCGTGCACGTGCTGGTCTCGCCCGGGAGCGAGAACGCCCATGTCTTCGGGTTGGGCGGGCTCACCTGGCCCCGCGACCGGTTCCTGGAGATGTCGAACCTCACCTCCACGCAGGG
>NZ_JANPEO010000040.1:0-4784 GCF_031422975.1 Nocardioides sp.
TCAGACCCCGAGTTCCGTCGTCGCGCGAAGAACGTGCTCTCCAAGATCCGCAAGCAGGCCACCAAGGACTACGTCGCGCACCCGATCCTGTCGATCCCGACCGGCTCGTTCCTGCCGACCCTTGCGGCCAACGTGACCGCCAACATCGTGCGCAACCTCTGGTCCAACTCGATCATCCTCTGCGGTCACTTCCCCGAGGGCGTCGAGACCTTCGAGAAGCGCTCGATCGAGGGTGAGACCAAGGGTGACTGGTATGTCCGTCAGATGCTCGGCTCGGCCAACATCTCCGGCTCCAAGGCCATGCACCTGATGAGCGGCAACCTCTCGCACCAGATCGAGCACCACTTGTTCCCGGACCTGCCGTCCAATCGCTACGCGGAGATCGCGCCGAAGGTGCAGGCCCTGTTCGAGAAGTACGAGCTGACCTACCTCTCCCGCCCGCTCGTGCCGCAGGTCTACTCGGCCTGGCACAAGGTCGTGCGCCTCTCGCTGCCCAACGGCTGGCTCGCCACGACCAGCGCTAAGAACCTGCCGAGCCAGCTCAAGCTTCTCCACGCCATGACCACCAAGGGCCCGAAGATCCGTCGCGCGGCCCAGGCCCGCCTGGAGCAGGTCGCCCGCCGCGAGAAGGTCGCCGCCTGATCGCACGTGTCTAGTCCGGTTGGTAAATCTTTGGGCGAGCTGGCTTCGGTGATCCGGCGGGGGCGACATCATCCCCAACCTGGGCGATGTTGCGTTCCGCCTTTCGGGAGACGGTGGGCGTCGCACGGCACAGGAGTCATCTCGGGTCCATCGACAGGGGCGCAGGGATGAACACGCACAAGGCCGAACGGCCTTCTGACATGACCGACCGGCTTCGTCACCTCGAGCAGCTCCTGGCGCCCACGGTCCCGGCGCCCACGGTCGTGGCGCAGCGGACCGCGCCGGACGAGGAGACCGCCTCGCCCTTGCTGGACGTGCAGCCACACACGGGTCGGATCTACGTCGCCGGCCACGAGCCGCACTTCCGTCCCGTGACCCTGCTCAAGCCCAGCCGCTCGACACGTGAGGGCGATCCCGACCCGCGCTGACGGCCTGACTCGGCGCCGCCGCGGTCAGAAGCGGTCGACGCGTCTCAGCGGCCGGGGTCGGCCGTCGGGGTCGTGGAGCAGGAGGTACGGCGCTGTCGCGAGCGCGCGCCGGACCACCCCGAGCCGTGGTGGCTCGAGGCGCCGGAGCCGGCCGGGCGGGCGGGGGCCGGACCTGTCGCGGGCGTGCCAGGCGTCCAACGCGGTCGCCGCGTCGGCGTACGCCGCGAACATCGCCTCGGGCTCGGCCAGTTCCTCGACGTCCTCGCGCGAACGGTCGAGGTGCTCGGCGGCCAGCGTGAGCCTCAGGTCGCGGGCGAACTCACCCTCCGGGTCGACCACCACCGTCGACAGCTCCGAGTCGTGGGTCCACGATCTCCGGTTGAAGTTGTCGGAGCCGATGCTCGCCCAGGTGTCGTCGATCGTGCACGTCTTGGCGTGCACGTAGATCGGCGTCCCCGCTGCGTTCTCGAGACCGTAGACGGACACCCGGTCCGGCGCCGTGCGGTGCATGTCGAGCATCGCCCGGCGCCGGCCGAGCAGCTGGGCGGTGCGGCTGAAGCCGGTCACGTCGGGGTGCATCGGCACGACGGCGATGACGTGCAGCCCGCGTTGACGGCGCAGCGCCTCGACGAACACGTTGCTGACGTGGTGGCCCCAGAGGTACTGGTCCTCGACGTAGACCAGCCGCCGGGCCTTCTCGACCGCCTTGGTGTAGCCACGGGCCACGCTGCGCTCGCCACCACGGGCGAACGCGTAGTCGCGGCCCTGCCGCAGGTCGGGGTAGGTGCGCAGCAGCTGGACCGAGTGCCGTCCGGCGGGCGGCGGGGGCGGCAGCTGCTCGGGCAGCGGGTCGGGACTGGTGTCCAGGCCGCGCAGTCGGTCGTGCAGGACCACGATCGGACTTCGGCGCAGCGTGGTCGGGTCCTCCCAGCGCTCGCGGAAGACGGTCTCGACGTCGTGCACGGCCGGCCCGGTGATCGCGGCCTGGATGTCGTGCCAGGGCGGGGTGGCGCCGTACTCGTCGGCCATCGTGTCCAGCACCTGCGGGTCGCCGCCGTGCATCGCGTCGTCGCGACGGGAGTGGCACAGGTCGATGCCGCCGACGTAGGCGACGTCCCTGCTGGGGTCGTACTGGTGCCGGATCACCACCATCTTCTGGTGGTGCGAGCCGCCGGTGCGCACCCGCATGTCGAGGATCACCTCGGCCCCTCGCCGCTGCAGGCCTCGGCCGAGCTGGGCGTTCTCCCGTGCGGTGAAGCCGATCGACTCGCTGTGCGAGCGCCACACGAGCCCGCGGACGTCGACCCCGCGCTCGTCGGCGCGGCCGAGCACCTCGATGACTTCGCTGCCGGGCTCGCCGGTCAACCGCTCGTCGGCGTCGCCCTGCCAGTCGGTGAACAGCACCAGGTCACCTGGGCGTGTGGCCTCGATCCGCTCGAAGAGCTCGGCGAAGTACGTCGCCCCGTGGATCAGCGGCCGGACCAGGTTGCCCTCCGACCAGGCCCGGTCGCCGGGGTGCTGGTCGTCCAGGCGGGTCTGCGGGTTGCCACGCTCGGTCTGGGTGAGCAGCCAGTCCTCGGGTACGCCCACCCTCGCACTGTAGGCGCTCACCACCCTCGTGGCCGACCGGCCCGACCGGCCCGAACGAGCTACGGCACGAGACGGCGTACCAGCTCGGCCACCGCACGCAGGTCGGGGTGGGTCGCGTGCGCGCCGGCGTCGCGCAGCTCGGCGGCCGGGCGGCGGGTGGTGACGCCCACGACGTGCCCGACGCCGGCCGCGACCGCGGACCGGACCCCGGCGGTGCTGTCCTCGGCCGCGAGGGCGGCGCCCGGGTGCAGCCCCAGCCGTTCGCAGGCGAGCAGGTAGCAGGCGGGGTGGGGCTTGCCGTCCACCACGTCCTGGGCGGTCACGACGACGTCGACCAGGTCGAGCAGGCCCAGGCCGTCACCGACCGCCTGCTGCACCCAGGCGGGTCCGGCCGAGGTCACGACCGCGATCCGGACCTCGGCGTCGACGGCCGCCCGGATGAGCTCGGGTGCGCCAGGGACGGCCGCCGGCGCGACGTCGCGCGGCACCAGGTCCGTGACCTCGCGGGCGATGGCGGCGTGGTCGTCGTCGCGCCACGGGCCGTCGAGGGTGGGGAGCACGTCCTCGGCACGACGGCCGGTGAACACCGACAGGTCGGGCACGTCCCAGCCGCGGGAGGCGAAGAAGCGCCGGTAGCCCTCGCGCTGCAGCGGCTCGGAGTCGACCAGCGTCCCGTCGAGGTCGAGCAGCAGCGCGGCCGGCTTCACGCGGTCGTGAAGAGCAGGTCGCCTGCCACGACGTGGGAGCCGACGGCATCGGAGGTCACCGAGCCGCGAGGTGCGTCCATCACGACGACGGGGACGACGGTGGAGATGTCGGCACCGGAGATGGTCGCCGGATCCCAGCGGATCATCGGGTCGCCGGCGGCCACGTCGGCGCCCTGCTCGACGAGCACCTCGAAACCGGCGCCCTCGAGGCGCACGGTGTTGATGCCGAGGTGCACGAGCACGCCCACCCCGTCACCGAGCACCACGAAGGCGTGCGGATGCACCTTGAGGACCTTGCCGGCAATGGGGGAGACCACCGTGGTGGGCCCGTCCGCCGGGGCGATCGCCACGCCGGGGCCGACCATCTCCTGGGCGAACACCGGGTCGGGGACGTCGGCGATGGCGAGCACGGTGCCGGGGCACGGAGCCAGGACCTGGACCGGCGAGCTCACGCTGTCTCCTCGTTCTCTCGCAGTTCGGCCGCAGACGTGCGGCTCGTGAGCGGGTGCAGGCCGACGCGGCCTCTCGCTTCGGTCACATCAGGTCCGCGATGTCTTCGGCGAGGTTGTCCGCCTCGGGGCCGACGACGACCTGGACGGTGTTGCCCGCCGCCATCACGCCGTGCGCGCCGGCGGCCTTGAGCGCGGCCTGGTCGACGAGCGAGCCGTCCTTGACCTCGGTCCGCAGCCTGGTGATGCATGCCTCAATCTCGACGATGTTCGCGGCGCCGCCGAGGCCCGCGAGGATCTGCTCTGCCTTGCTCATGTCATTTCCCCTTCGTGTGGATGGTTGATCACTGTGAGTCAGTCCTGGTCACCTTCGCCAGGCCCCTGGGCTTGTCAGGGTCGAGGCCGAGGTCGCGGGCCAGCCGTTCGATCATCAGCTGGGCCGGCACGATCGCGGTGAGCGGCGTGACGATCTCGGGCAGCGTCCCCGCCTCGAGGTGTACGTCGCAGTGAGCCCGGAACTCGTCGGTCCCACCGATTCCCAGGATCCGTGCCCCGCGCGACGCCAGATCGGTGGCGAGCTCGACCATCGGTGCGGCCAGCGGTCCGTCGGCCGCGGCCACCAGCACGGCGAGCACTCCGGACGTGACCACCGAGATCGGTCCGTGGCGCAGGTCGGCGTAGGAGTAGCCGCGCACCGGCTGGAGGCAGGTCTCCTCCAGCTTGAGGGCGGTCTCCAGCGCCGTACCCATCAGCAGGCCGCGGCCGGAGACGACCACGTCCGTGGCCTCGTCCAGAGCGTGCGCCGCGGCGGCGACGTCGACGGACAGGAGCGAGGAGACGGCGTCGGGCACCGCTGCCAGCGCTTCGGCGAGGTTGCCGCCGAGGCCGTCGGCGAGGACGGCCATCGCCACCAGCTGGGTCAGGTAGGTCTTGGTCGCCGGCACGGCGACCTCCGGCCCGGCCTCGGT
>NZ_JANPEO010000041.1:0-6006 GCF_031422975.1 Nocardioides sp.
GTGCCCAGCCCGCGGCCGCGGCCGCCAGCAGGAAGTCCGCGACCGTGTGCACCACGCGCGCGAGCAACGCGGCGGCCGCAGCGCTGGGTACGCCGACCGCGGGCGAGAGCAGGGCGATGAGCACCGCTTCCCGGGCACCGAGGCCGGCCGGCGCGAGGATCAGCAGGACGCCGGCCGCATGGGCGAGGGCGAACGCGGCAACCGCGGCGAGCACGTCTTTCGGTTCGGGGTGGGCGAGCGGCACGAGCAGCCACAGACACGTGCCGTAGCAGCCCCACACGCCCGTCATCAGCGCGAGCGACCTGGCCAGGTCACCCCCGCCGAACGTCGTCCGGACCCCGGCCCCGGCCAGCCGGTCGCCCAAGGACCGGAGAACCGGCGGCGTCAGGGCGACAGCTCCGATGGTGGCGAGCAGCAGCCACCGCCCCGCTGCAAGATCGGTGTGGACCGCTCCCCCGGCGGCGAGCAGGCCACCGAGCGTCAGTCCGGTGAACGTGTGCAGCATCAGGAACAGCGCCGAGGCAGTCATGCTCGAGCGCGCGGGCACGCCGTGCCGCCGACCCAGCTGTGCCTGCACAGCGAAGGTCCACACCGAGCCAGGGACGTACTTGCCGAGCTGACCGAGGAAGAAGACGGCGCCGGCATGACGCAGCTCCACGCGCGACCCGAGCGCAGACAGCAGCATCCGCCACAGCACCCCGGTGAGCGACAGGCCGACGAAAGCACACAGCAGAGCCGCGGCGAGCCGGGCCGGATCAGTCTCGGCGACCGCGCCACCGATCTCCGACCACCTGCCGTCGAACCCCCACCAGGTGAAGCCGACGATGAGGAGGACGAAGCCGACCCGCGCTCCGAGCAGCGCGTGCGCTCGCGTCATGCGGTGCCGGTGGGACGCAACAGGGCCGTCCGCGTCGGATAGGGCAGGGCGGGAGTGAGGCCACGAGTCATGGTCACCACGAGTCGGCCGCCCACGGTGTCGATGGCGTCCAGGTAGCGGCGCCGGTCGACGTTGTCGAAGACGATGATGCCCTCGGCGGAGAGTCGTTCCACCGCGCGGACCAAGCACGCCTCGCGGGCACGCCCATCGATGACGATGACGTCGAAGAAGCCCGCGACGTCGTCGATCGCCTCCACGTAGTCGGCGAAGTCCAGACCGGCATGACCGGGCTTGGCCGACGGGACGCTCGGCGTCGTGCTCGTCACCGGCTCGACCACCCTCAGGGTCACGTTCTCGGGGAGCCTCGGCGAGAGCTCGGCGGCCCAGCCGGCATGGTGCTCCACCGAGTGCACCGAGCCGGCGCGGGCAGCCAGCCACAGGGTCGAGGCGCCCGAGCCCCATTCGAAGACGCGAGCCCCGGGGTGCTCACCCAGGTAGGCCGCCACCTGGTCGGCGGAGTCGAAGGTCCACCAGGGCAGGTCCAGCTTCCCCAGGCCGTCCACGTCGTGGATCGCGAACAGGGAGACCAACCAGGTCGCCAGCCGTGAGTGCGGCGTACGACGCTCGAGAAGCCCGAGCAGACCCACGGCGCGAAGAAGGCCCCCGATGGCGCGGAGGGTCCGGATGTAGAGGGTCTTCACAGGATTCCTGCCATGTCGATGGGCGCCGTGGGCACCCGCAGGATGTCGAAGCGCGCGCGTTTGGTGTGCTCGAGGTTCGTCTCGATCAAGGCACGGTTGGTGCGGATCAGGTCGGAGATGATCCCGAGCATCAGGCACAGCGACGACATCACGATCAACGCGGCGCCGGCCAGCAGCGACTGCACGTGCCCACCGCCGTCGCCGACGGCCGTCAGGAATGCATATCGGACGTACGGCGCCAGCCCGAGCGCTCCGAACAGGAGCGCCATCAGTCCGAAGATCACGTACGGCCGATACATGACGTAGGCCCGAACGATCGCCGCCGCCGATCGGAACACGTGCTGCCGGGTGGAGCAAAACAAACGCGACTCGCGCGTCTTGGCGTTGGTGACGACGGGGACGCTGACGATCGCCAGGTTCTTGTTGCCGGCCTGGATGATCGTCTCCATGCAGTAGGAGAACCGGGTGACCGTGTTGAGCCGCATCAGGCTCTCGCGCGAGTAGGCGCGAAAGCCGCTGGCCGCATCGGGCAGCTCGGTGCGGGCGGCCAGGTTGACCACCTGCGACCCCAGTCTCTGGAGCGCCTTCTTCGATGGGGAGAAGTGGTCGATCAGCCCCACTTGACGATCCGCGATCACTATGTCGGCCTCGCCGCGCAGGATCGGCTGCACCAGGTCTGCGATCCGTCGCTGGGGATACTGGTTGTCGCCGTCGGTGTTGACCACGATGTCGGCGCCCATGGCGAGCGCGTGGTCGATGCCGTCGGTGAAGGAGCGGGCCAGCCCCTGGTTGCGGTTGTGCCGGACGAACTGGGTGACGCCGTACGAGCGCGCGACCTCGATCGTCCGATCGGTCGAGCCGTCATCGATCACCAGCACCGCGATCTCGTCGATACCCGGGATCGAGACCGGTATCGAGGACAGCACGAGCGGGAGCGTCTCTTCCTCGTTCAGACAGGGAACCTGCACGACGAGCAACACGTAGGCCTCACAAGGGTCGGTGACATCCGTCTTCGGTCCGGGGGAGACTAGGTTCGCGTTCGGGCCCGGACTGGGCGTTCAAGTGACGGCCCGACGAACAGTGGGCGAGCGTCTGCTACGCCGCTCGCCCGGGCGCATGCGCGGTCGGACAATGGCCCTCATGTCTGTCGCAGGGTGTGTCGGAGGTGGCGCGCAGCCGTCCCGACGGGCTCGGTGGGCACTGCCGACAGTGCTGTGCCTCGTGTGCGTGTGCGTCTTCGGGCTCACGGTGAGCACCAACCCGAGCCCCGACGCGTTCACCGCGGACTTCGCTGCCTGGCACATCGCCCGTAGCGGCGATCCGGTGCCCGACATCTCCGACTTCCCGCTGCTGGACGACAACAGCATCCGCGAGACCTGGATCGTGGAGACCACCGACGGCCGCGAAGCGGTCGGCCGGGCGCCCGGGGTGATCGCGGTCGCCGTACCCGCGTACGCGCTGCTGCCGTCGACCGTGATCAGCGCGGTGCCGGGCGGACTCACAGCTGCCCTGCTCAGCGCGGCCGCGGTGGTGCTGCTGTTCCTGCTGCTCCGTGACCGGACCGGTTCCCGGACCGCGCTGGTCGCGGCAGGGCTGTTCGCGTTCGCGACGCCGGTGTGGTCGGTGGCCGCGGATGCGATGTGGCCGCACACGCTCACAACGCTCGGGATCGTGGGCATGGCGTGGGCCGCTGATCGCCGCCGGTGGTGGCTGGTCGGGTTGTTCGGCGGCTTCGCGTTGTGGGGTCGGTTGCACGCGGCGCTGGTGTGCGCGGTCCTCGGTGTCGGTACGGCGGGGTCGCGGCGCCTGCCGGGGATCGCGGTCCGCGCGGGAGTGGCCGGCGGTGCGATGCTCGCGCTGATGTCGGTGTGGACCCGGTGGATGTACGGCTCCTGGGACCCGACGTCCGGCTACCGCGCCGGCGACTTCGGCGACAACGTGACGGACAACGCCTTCAACATCTTGAACTACCTCGGCTTCCTTGTCTCCGCGGACCGCGGCCTGCTCTGGTGGTCGCCGCTCCTCGTCCTGCTCGTGCCCGCTGCCTGGCGCAACCGCCGCGAACTGCCGGACTGGAGTCGCTGGCTGGCGCTCGGAGGTCTTTCCTACCTGGTGAGCCAGGCAGTCCTCAACCGCTTCAGCGGTGGTGACCAGTTCTACGGCTACCGGACCAGCCTCGAGCTCCTCGTCTCGATCACCCCGGCGCTGGCGTTGAGCGCCCACCGGATGAGTGACCGCGCGCGGCGCTGGTTCACTCCGCTCGCCGTGCTCCAGGTCGTTCTCATCGCCCCCGGCGCCGTGCGCGACGGCTTCTACAGTCCGGTCGCCGACGTGTGGTGGCGCAACGCGTTCCTCGACGCGCTGGTCCTACGACCGCTGGACCTGATACCGCTGGCGGCGTGCGTCCTCGTGGTCGCGATGCTCGCACTGCGCCTGCTCAGGCACCCGCGAGTCAGTCGGATGCTCGAGGCGGACGCACCCACGCCGTGCCACAGTGTTGGCCCGGTCTCAGGAGAGTGGACCACGGCCGTCGAGTCGCGCTCGTCTGACCAGCCGCGCGGTCCGGGGTGACTATCGAGGTCCAGCGCGACTAGCACCTCGGTTTCCGTCGGATCTCGGGGCAACGCCTGCCCACCCGCTCCCGATCCCTGTTCTCAGTTCGACCCGGGTCACAACACTCCGCCGGTGCGCCATCCGTTCTGGGCGGCGAGGGCCGCGAGCTGGTTCCAGTCCTCGTAGTCGGCCGTGCCTTCAGGGCCACACGGCACGCCGACCACGGGCGGCACGTTCCAGCGGGGGGCCGTGAGGTTCGGCGCCTTGGAGAAGTCGAGCACCTCCGCGATGTTGCGTGCCGCCGAGTCACGCGGTGTCAGCGCTGGCAATCCCCAGCGCCACTCGATCATCTTGAGTACCGAGGTGTGGTCGTAGACGTTGTGGGACACGAAGCCCCGTCGGGCCCGAGGCGACACCAACAGTGCCGGGGTGCGGAAGCCGCGCATTCCGGTGCCCGCCTCGGGAGTGGCATCCGGTGCGGCCGTCGGTGCGACGTGGTCGAAGAAGCCGCCCCACTCGTCGTAGTTCACGACCAGCGCGGTTCTTGCCCAGCCTGGACCAGCGGTGACGGCCTCGTAGACCTGGTTGGCAAGTTGATGGTGAGCTACCGCCTCACACATCTCGCACAGGCGGATATCTCGGGATTACTGGTGCGGTCTCACGCGGGTTTCGGGGATGCCGCCGAGATGCGCTACGCGGCCCTCATCGCCGCGGCGATCCGTGACGCTGCAGATCCTCGCGATCGGCCGGGTGCTGCACGGCGCCATGGACCTTCAGCTCCAGGTCACCGCGGAGATGGACTGGTCGTCGGCGCCGACCAGCTAGAAGCCGATGCCCTGGCTCAGCGATGCAGCCGGTGGCCGGTAGCCATGGTCCGGCTCGTGGAGACGCGGAGTCGGCGGATTGCGTGGGTGGGCATGGGCGTCACTCCGGATCTGGGCGGGTCAGGGGGATGGTGAGTGTGAAGACCGTCCGCAATCCATGCGCTCCCACAGTGATGTCTCCGCCGTGCGCGCGGGCGATCTGGCGGGCGATCGGCAGCCCCAGACCGGAGCCACCGCTGTCCCTGGCCCGGGAGCCGTCCAGCCTGGCGAATCGTTCGAAGATCCGTTCGCGGTCGTCGTTCGCAACGCCCTCGCCGTCGTCGATCACGTCGATCGTGGCAACTCCTGCGGTGGCAGACAGGTGCAGCTCGACCGTGCCGTGAGTGTGCCGCGTTGCATTGTCGGCCAGGTTGCGCAGTGCACGTGCCAGGTGGTCCGGGTCGCCGATCGCGCGCACGGGTGGGGCAGTCACGATGATGTCGAGCACGCCGGACCGACGCAGCCTGATCGCCTCCGCTCGGACGAGGTCGTCGAGATCGACCTCGCGCCTGCGCAGGGTCAGACCGTGCTCATCGGAGCGGGCCAGCAACAGCAGGTCCGCGACCAGGCGATCCACCCGGTCCAGCTCGGAGAGGACCTCGGCGGACAGGTCGGGCCAGGAGGTGGTTTCCGGATGCAGTGCATGGATCTCGTGCGCCGCGCGGACGGCGGCCAACGGGCTGCGGAGCTCGTGCGAGGCATCACCCACGAACTGACGCTGGGCCTCCGCACTGGTCTGCAGCCGGCCGAGCATCGAGTTCATCGTCTGGGCGAGTCGGGCGATCTCGTCGCGACCAGCCGGGACGGGAACGCGAGCCGACAGGGCCGTCGCGTCGATGGACGCCACTCGCCGCCGGATCGCCTCGACCGGGGCGAGCGCTCGCCCGGTCAGCCAGTACGAGGTGAGTCCCACCACCACCAGCACGAGGGGATAGCCGAACAGCAGGAGTTCACGCACCACCGCCGTCGACTCCTCGACGGTCTCGAGGCTCTGCGCCGCGAGCACCACGAG
>NZ_JANPEO010000042.1:0-8033 GCF_031422975.1 Nocardioides sp.
GAGGTAGTCCGTGGCGCGGGCGTCGGCGAGCAGGTCGAGCGCCCGGTCCAGCTGGCCGTCGATCATCACGTCGGCGGCGGCACGCAGCATCTCGGCCTCCTTGCGCAGCACGCGAGCGGCCTGCTCGCGAGGCCGACGCAAGGCCGCGGCCGGCACCACGGTGGCAGCGACCAGGGCGACCGCGCCGCCGATCAGGGCATCGGTCCACCGCGTCAGGGCGTCACCCGGGTTGACGATCAGCGTGGACACGACGATCGACTGGACGGCCGCCTGGGTCACCATCAGCTGCCCGCCGTCGAGCAGGAAGGCGACCGACATCGCCAGCGCCACCACGACCGCGATTTGCCACCAGCCCGAGCCGAGCCAGGCCACCAGCAGGTCACCGAGCAGCACCCCGAGGGCCACTCCGACCGTCACCTCCGCGACCCGACGCAGCCGCTGACCATAGGAGGTGCCGAGACTCACGATCGCAGCGATCGGTGCGAAGAAGGGCGTGTCGTGACCGAGCAGGTCGCGGGCGATCAGCCAGGCCACCCCGGCAGCGAGGGCACACTGGGCGATCGCGAAGGACTTGGAGCGCAGTCTCTCGACGCGGGTGCCCAGCGACGTACGACTCCGCGACCAGGCCCGGTCGAGCCGATCGAGCGGGGTGGCCTCCATGGCGGCGATCCTGCCAGAGCGTGTCCCCTTGTGGCCTGCCAGACATCACGCAAGGATCGGGACTCGTTCCAGGAGGGAAATCCCAGCATGGTGACACCGATCGACCCGACGTCAGTGGGCTTCCTGCTCGCCGAGAACCGCTCGATGCCGATGCACGTGGGAGGCCTGGCGCTCTACAAGAAGCCCGAAGGCGCCGGCCGCAACTACATCAGGGACCTCTACGAGCAGATGCGCTCCTGCGAGGAGGTCGCGCCGTTGTTCCTGCGCCACCCGCACCGCTCGGCGCGCACCGCGGGCCAGTTCGTGTGGGAGACCGACGACCAGTTCGACATCGACCATCACTTCCGGCACAGCGCCCTGCCCAAGCCCGGCCGCATCCGTGAGCTGCTCGAGCTGTGCGGCCGCCTGCACAGCACCAGGCTCGCCTGGGACCGCCCGCTCTGGGAGGCGCACGTGATCGAGGGCCTGCGCGACGGCCGGGTCGCGATGTACACCAAGCTGCACCACTCACTGGTCGACGGCGTCTCGGCGATGCGCCTGCTCGCGGCCATCCACTCCCCCGATCCCGACGAGCGCGACATGCCGGCGCCGTGGGCCAGACGCAACCGGCCGCCCAAGGCAGCCAGCGAGCAGGCCGCGCTGGAGACCAGCCTGGCCGACGTGCCGATGCAGGCGTTGCGCACGGCCATGGGCATCACGGCCGAGGCAGCGGGGATGCCCATCGCGCTGATCAAGACGCTCAACCACAGCATCCGCAACGAGACGTCGGCGCTGTCGCTGTATGCACCGCGAACGATCCTCAACCAGCAGATCACCGGCTCGCGCCGCTTCGCCGCCCAGGACTGGCCGATCGAGCGACTCCGTGCGATCGGCAAGGCCACCGGCACCACGATCAACGACGTGGTGATCGCGATGTGCTCCGGTGCGATGCGGGCCTACCTGCTGGAGCTCAACGAGCTGCCCGACACGAGCCTGGTGGCGATGGTGCCGGTCGGCCTCAACGCCAAGCAGTCGCAGATCGCCTCCGCCGAGGGTGGCAACGCAGTCGGGGCCATCATGGTCAAGATGGGCACCGAGCTCGCCGACCCCGCCGATCGGTTGCGCTCGGTGCACCGGTCGATGAAGGACGGCAAGGACGCACTGTCCTCGATGACGCCGATCCAGATCCTCGCGATGAGCGCCCTCGGTCAGGCGCCGGCCATCTTCCCGGTGGTGTTGAAGATGAGCGGCATCGCGAGGCCGCCGTACAACCTCATCATCAGCAACGTCCCCGGCCCGCGCACCACGCAGTACTTCAACGGCTCCCAGCTCGTGGGCAACTACCCGCTGTCGATCCCGATCCACGGGATGGCGCTCAACATCACCTGCACGTCCTATGACGGCTTGATGTGCTTCGGTCTCACCGGTTGCCGCCGCACGGTGCCCCACCTGCAGAGGCTGCTGACCCATCTGGACCAGGAGCTCGTCGCGCTGGAGAGGGCCGCGGGGATCTAGCTCCGGCCGTAACGCCGCGCCACGGCGGCGAGCCGCGCGCGGGTGATGTCGGCGACGGTCTCGAACCCGGCGTTCGCGGCGTTGGAGCCCGGTCGGGTCGGTTCGCCGGCATTGATGCTGATGCAGTGGCGCGTCCCCCCGTCGGCGGCGTTGGCGAGCGCGACCGCGTGCCCGGTGGTGCCGCTGCCGGCGAACGGGTCGAGCACCACCGCGTCGGGCGGCATCGTGGCGAGGATCCGCCGCACCAGCCCTGTCGGCTTCGGCGACTCGAAGACGTGCCCGATCAGCCCCTTCAGCTCGGCCACGGCCGTGTCCGTGGACCCGATCTCCTCGGAGAGCCAGATCGTGTGCAGCTTCTTGCGTCGGCCGCCGTCGCGGTGCAGCCAGTCCCGCTGGAAGACGTCGACCCGCGTGCCGTTGCGCCCGTTGATCTCCCGGCACACCAGGTCGTCGGGGCGCTCGTCGATCCGTGGCCTCGACCAGCGCCACACCGCCGGCCGGCCGTCACCGAAGACGGGCCACACCTCCTGGGCACCCTCGAAGGCGGCCGTGGCGACGTCGCCGGTCAGCGGGTCGCCGTACACGGGGAAGTGCAGGGTGGGCGCGGTGACCGGGTTGAACTTCTTGTTGGTGTTGCGCAGCGGGAGGTGGCGGAAGGCGCGGCCGTCCTCGGTGCGCAGCGAGAAGTCCTCGGCGTTGACGGTGTCGGGGCTGCTCGCGTCCAGCACGCAGCGCTTGCCGTCGCGGGCGTAGGCGAAGAGATACTCATGGCTGGTCGCGAAGCCCCCACCCAGTTGGCGGCCCTTCGGGTTGAGGTTGACGACGATCTGGGCGAGGAAGTTGGCCTCCCCGAACACTTCGTCGAGCAGCAACCGGAGGTAGGCCGCCTCGTTGTCGTCGATGCTGACGAAGATCGCGCCCGTGGCGGCCAGCACGTCGCGCATCGCCACCAGACGCGGACGCATCATCTCCACCCACGCCTCGTGCCGACTGGCCCGGCCACCACCGTCGGCACGGAACGAGTCGACATAGGCGAAGTCGTTGCCGGTGTTGTAGGGCGGATCGGTGTAGATGAGGTCGACACTGCCCGGCTGGAGGGTGGGCAGCACGTCCAGGTTGTCGCCCTCGATGAAGACGTTGTCCACGCGTCGGCCCACGGCGGGCAGCCTAATGGGGACAACCTTCCACGCGGACCGCTCGTCTCCCACTCGTGACGACGTCCCTGCAGCCCTGCCCCGACACACCACCCGCCTCGCCCGGCCGGCTCCGCCGCGCCTTTACTCTGGAGCGCGTGCCTTCCTCCACGCGATTGACCTCTTCCCTGCTCGCCGCTGCCCTCAGCTGTTGCCTCGTGGCCGTCGCCGCGCCGGCAGTCTCGTCGTCCGTCGAGCTCAGCTACACCGGGGCCTCGCACGATGACGGCTCCGGCCTCGGACCACTCCAGCGGCGCGCGCTGCGCGAGCCGGGAACCGTGATGGGCAGGCCGGGTCAGACCTCGGACGGCGTGCCTGGACGGATCGCCCGGCAGTTGCCCCGCGGTGCGCGCGTCACCCCGCCGGTGGTCACCAGTGACGTCACCTACGAGATCGCGCCCGGCCTGACGATCCGCGAATGGGACCAGACCGACTATCGCGGACCGATCCGCGCCAACCTGCTCAGCATCGACCTCAACGCCGCGAACATCTCGCTGGACTACCTCGGCTCTGAGTACGCCGTCCGCCCCCAGACCGTCAGCCAGCTGGGTGCGGCCGCCGGCGCGATCGGCGCCGTGAACGGCGACTTCTTCGACATCTCCGACACGGGTGCCGCCCTCGGCGTCGCCATCGACCGCGAACGTGGCCTGATCCAGGGCTCCACCACCGGCTGGATCCCGGAGAACGCCTCGTTCTACCTCGACTCCACCGGTCTGCCGCAGATCGGCCCGATGGTGACCAAGACCAAGCTCCGGCAACGGCCGCGCTGGACCTTCAGCGGGCTGAACACCCCCACCGTCGCGCCCAACTCCATCGGTCTCTACACGAGCGACTGGGGCTGGACGAAGGGCTACTCGGTCACCGATGGCGACAAGTCGGCGCGCGAGGTCGTCGTGGTCAACAACGTGATCGTGTCCAACAAGCGCACCCTGTCCAAGGGCCGCAAGGTCAAGGGCCAGGTGATGATCGGCCGGGGTTCGGCGGCCAGGCTGCTCAAGGACCTGAAGGTCGGTCGCAAGGCGAGCTTCAAGTACAAGGCCAAGCCCGGTGCCCGCGTCGCCGTGTCCGGCGACCGGGCAATCCTGCTCAACGGCGTGCAGACCGTGATCAACGACCGGTTGATGCATCCGCGTACGGCGGTGGGCATCGACGTCGACGGGCGCAGGTTGTTGCTCCTGGTGATCGACGGGCGAACCGCCACCAGCCGCGGCTACACCATGGTCGAGCTCGCCACGATGATGCGTGCCCTCGGTGCGGAGAGCGCGCTGAACTTCGACGGTGGCGGCTCCTCCACCCTGTACTCGCGCCGGGTCACCGGTGAGATGGGTGTCATCAACGAGCCGTCCACGGGCGGGGTCGAGCGCAAGGTCGCCAACGGGCTCGGCATCTTCTACAACGGGGTCCTCCCACCGATCCTGCCGCCCGCGACACCGACCCCGACACCGACTCCGACGCCGGCACCGACCCCGGCACCGGCACCGACCCCCACGCCCACTCCCACTCCGTAGGCGGCGGCCCACTGCCTCGGCGGGCGTCAGTCGGGCACGAGGAACAGCGCCACCGAGGTGACCGGCACCAGGCACTGAACCTCCGACTTGGGCAACGTGGCAGTGACGTCGATGCCCTCGCCCGTCGTGCTCCACTCGACGGCGGTGGGCGTGTCGCAACCCACCGAGACCACGGCCCCGAACAGGGTGCTGTCCGAGGGGACCTTCGCGTCCCTGACCGCAGCGCGCACGTCCCTGGCCAGCCGCCCATCCATCCCCGCGACGAACCCGTCCAGCGACGCCTCGTCGGTGATGGCCCTGGCCCGCGTGGTCGTCTCACCGGTGACGTTGGAGGCGCTCACGATCACGGCCTGTCCGGGCCGGACGGTCTCGCCCACCACGAACGACCCGCCCGCACCGGTGGACGTCTCGGAGGTGCCAGCGCTGTCCCCCTCGGAGGTGGTCGGCGACTGGGACGGCGTCGCCTCGGACGACGAGGTGTCGCTCGCGGTGCCCGGGTCGCCACCGTCGCCGCTCTGGCCGCCGCACGCGGCGGCCGTGGCGAGCAGGAGTGCGAAGCACGCTCCCCTGACCGCCGACCTCGGCAGGGCTCGCGCCGACGCGGGTCGGATGGGTCGGTGGCTCATGCGAACCTCACTCGGGTGCGACTGTCGGACTCGTGTCACTTGGACGATAGCCCGAGCGGCGGGGTTCCTCGCCGGGGCTAGGGTCTGGCGCCATGGCCCGCTTCACCCGAGCAGAGCTCGAGTCGTTCCGCGACACCGAGGTCCCCGACCTGCTCGGCCCCGACCTGCGCCTGCTCTTCGTCGGCATTAACCCCGGTCTGTGGACCGCAGCCACCCAGACACACTTCGCGCACCCGGTGAACCGCTTCTACCCCGCATTGCTCAAGGCCGGGATCATCGAGCGCCGCATCGATGCCGCCGCCGGCATGGACGACCAGGACCGCGCCTACTTCCGCTCGCGCGGTCTCGGGATCACCAACCTGGTCCAACGGGCCACCGCGCGCGCTGACGAGCTCACCGCCGGGGAGCTACGCGTGGGCGGCGACCGACTGCTGGAGCTCGTCACCCGGCTCGGACCGCGGGTGGTCGCGGTCGCGGGCATCACCGCCTACCGCCAGGCGTTCGGGGACCGTCAAGCGGGGGCGGGGCGCCAGCCGCATGCCCTCGGCCCGGCCGAGCTGTGGGTGGTCCCCAACCCGAGCGGCCTGAACGCCCACCACACCGTCGCGACCCTCGCCGAGGCATATGCCGAGCCAGCGCGTGCCGCAGGGGTCCTCGGCTGAGCAACGCCCTCATCGCGTCGACCCCAGACGTGCCGCGTCACCGAGGTCGCCCTCGAAGACCTCGCCGGCTTCGACGATGAGCAGCGTCGAGGACCGGCCGACCGGCCCTGGCACGTCGACCCAACCGTCGACTCGATGGGTTGTGCCGAGGAACTCGGCGATGAGGAACCTCAGCCACTGGCCGGCCGCCTCCGGGCTTGCCCGCGTCGGCACCAGCACCAGACAGCACCCGTCGGCGCACGGGACCCACGGCGCCGGCACGGCGGGCTGACCCGGCCAGATCCGGGCGACGCGGCCCGCGTGCCGGGAGAAGCCGGTCAGGAACGCCACGTCGCCGGCGTCGAGAGGCGGGGTGAGGTCGAGCCGGCCGTCGGACGGTGGGTGCTGCGTCATCGGTGATCCTCCTTGGCATCGGTGGCCGGGCGGTCCTGCGTGTCCACTACCCACGATGCGCAAGCTCACCGACAACGCCGTCGTTGCGGCGTACCACCTGTGGAGAAGACCTCGCGAGACAGTGCCTGTGGACGGCTTGCGGCCCGCGAATCGGTGGCCTGTGGAGAGCCGTTCGCCAATGTCGGTGGGCTGTTCCACGGTGGAACCATGACCAACACACCCATCACCACCCAGGCCAACCTCCACCAGGCGTGGCGTGGCCTCATCCACCCCCTCGGGTTCAGCAGCCGCTGTCTGTGGCTGATGTTCCTCGATCCGGACGGCATGCCGGTGCCCCAGCTCACCGAGCTCACGGACCTGCCCGACCGGCCGGCGCCCGCCGATGTCGCCGCCCTGGAACGGTTCCTCGGCCACTTCGGCGGCACTGGCATCCGACTCGCTGTCTTCGTCGGAAGCCGCGGCTCCGGGCTGCCCGGCGCGGACGACCGTGCCTGGGCGGATGCGATCTATCTCGCCTGTGGTCGCGCCAGCGTGGCCTGCGAGACGGTGCACCTGGGCACGAGCACCGCCATCACGCCGCTCCCGTGCGAGCGCCCCCTCGACGGGCTGGGGGCGACCGGATGACCCGATCTGGACGCTCCATCCGCGCGCCTCCGGATGCGAAGTGCGCCCGGACACGGCAGGCTGTGCGCGTGCCGTCTCCCGTCGAACCCGCTGAGCAGCCCGCCGACGCGCCACCCGACCGACCCGTTCGGGAGGCCGTGCGCGCCTACGCCGCACGACAACCGGGCCTCGTCCAGCCGACAGAGCACTTCGTCGAGCTGATCACCACGCTGCTCGACGACGCGGGCATCAACTACCTCCGCGTCACCGGTCGGACGAAGAGCGTGGCCTCCTTCGCCGCGAAGGCAGCCCGGACCGTGGGCGATCAGCTCCTCTACCCCGATCCGCTGATCCAGATCACCGACCAGATCGGGGTCCGTGTCATCACCTATGTCCACAGCGACGTGGCGGCCGTCGCGGAGCTCCTGGACGACGAGCTGACGATCCTCGACGACCGTGACATGGGCCAGGAGACCGCACGCGCGGGCGGGTTCGGCTACGCCAGCCGCCACCTGCTGGTGACGCCGGATGCGCCCGACGACCAGGTCCACCAGGCGCCGTACGACGAGGTCCGCGGCCAGCGCGCGAGCGTGCAGGTGCGCACGGTGCTGCAGCACGCGTGGGCCGAGTTCGAGCACGACATTCGCTACAAGGGCACGGTGCCCGAGGAATACGTCCCAGACCTCGACCGCCGCTTCACGCTCGCCGCCGGGTTGCTCGAGCTCGCCGACCGCGAGTTCTCCACCATCCGTGAGCGGCTCCAGGCGGTCGCGCCGACCTCCCCCGGCGAAGCCGATCCGAGCGATCCGAGCGATCCTCGCATCAGCGGGCAAGAACTGGCCGCGTTCCTGGCGGGGCAGTATGCCGACGCCGGCTGGTCGCACACCGACCACT
>NZ_JANPEO010000043.1:0-5621 GCF_031422975.1 Nocardioides sp.
CGCCGCGTGCAAGTCCTTCGTCCTCGAGGGTGAGGACATCGAGCTCGACAAGTACTCGACGTTCGCGTTGCCCGACTTCGAGCTCGATGAGGGCTACACGCTGCTGTGCCGCGCGCACGTCTACGAGGACGTCACCATCGAGCTCCTCAACTACGACGAGGAGATGCTCCGATCCGGTCACCCCATCCAGGAGGCCGTCACGGAGGTCGTGTCGAACGAGCACGTCACCCACGACATGCGACACCTGGTGCTCAAGTTGATCGAACCGACCGAGATCGCCTTCTGGCCCGGGCAGTACGTCGACATCGCGATCCCCGGCACGGATGCGACGCGGTCCTTCTCGATGGCCAACGTGTCCAGCAAGGAGAGCGGGCAGCTGGAGTTCGTGATCCGCTGCTACCCCGACGGCAAGTTCTCGCACTTCCTCGACACCACGCTTGCCGTCGGGGACCGGCTCGACGTGACGGGACCCTTCGGAGTCTTCACCTTGCGCGACGGTCGCGACTCCGACCTGGTCTTCGTCGGTGGTGGGGCAGGGATGGCGCCGATCCTCTCGGTGCTGCGTTCCCTGGCTGAGCGCGGGAGCACGCGCAAGGCGACCTACTACTACGGCGCCCGCACCCAGCGGGACCTGTGCTTTGAGAAGGAGCTCCACGCACTGTCCGAGACGCTAGCGAACTTCACGTTCGTGCCGGCACTCTCGGAGGCCGAGGAGGGCGAGCCCTGGGACGGGGAGGTCGGCCTGATCACCGACATCGTGAAGAAGTACGAGACCGATCTCTCGGGTGCCGACTCCTACGTCTGCGGGCCACCGCCGATGGTCGAGGCAGCAATGGATGTGCTCAGCGGACTGGGTGCACCCGACAAGAACATCTACTACGACAAGTTCACCACTACCGGCTCTTTGTGAGTCGAGGAATGCGAAGCGAGGCGGATCCGACATGACCGACACGGTTATCGAACGCAGTTCACCCAAGCCCGAATTCACCGACGCCGAAGCCGGCGCCAAGGTCTTCCCGGACTCGACCCTGCGCCACTACAACTACTACAAGCCGCAGAAGCGCAAGCAGTCCCACTACGAGGACGTCACCGTCGAGGTCCAGCCGGACCCCCGGCACTACCTCGCCCAAGGCTGGCTCTACGGCTTCTCCGACGGCAAGGGCGGCTACCCCCTCGACTGGACCGCGCTGAAGGCGTGGGGCGTCGACCGCGGTGACCCCGAACGCTTCGCGGGCTCGGGAGGCAAGGGCTATGAGTGGCCGGCCCACGGATGGCATGAGTTCCGGGACCCGAACGAGGAGTGGGAGCTCACGTTCTACCGGAACAACTCGAACGTCGTGCGCCAGGTGAACCAGAACATCGACACTGCCCGGGAGACGAGCGCTTTCCAGCAGTGGAACCCCAACTGGGTGACCTTCGTCGAGCGCAACGTCGGCGCGTGGATGCACGTCGAGCAAGGACTGGGGCTCTACCTCTTCGCCAACGCGCAGAGGCGGGCGCCAACGAACATGCACAACAACGCGATCTCGGTGAACAGCATGCACCGGATCCGATTCGCTCAGGACCTGGCGCTCTACAACCTCACCCTGAGCGAGGAGATCGAGGACTTCGACGGCTCGGCCCACCTCGACGCCTGGAACAACGACCCGGCGTGGCAGGGCGTACGACGGGTGTCGGAGGAACTCACCGGGATCGACGACTGGGCGGAGGCCATCTTCGCCGCCAACATCGTCTTCGAGCCGCTGGTCGGTGAGCTGTTCCGCAGCCAGTTGGTGCAGCAGGCGTCGCCGGGCAATGGGGACTTCGTGACCCCGACCGTGGTCGGTGCCGGGGAGTGGGACTACGCGTCTCGCGACCTGCGCTACACCAAGGTGATGTTCGAGCTCCTGACCAACGACAAGGAGTTCGCCGACCACAACAAGGCGCTGATGGACCAGTGGCTGTCGAACTGGGTCCCGAAGTGCCTCAAGGCAGCCCGGGAGATGCAGCCGCTCTGGTCGCAGCCCGACGCCAAGCCACCGCGTTTCGAGGATGCCCTGGACCGGGTGAAGCACCGCTTCAGCGGGATCCTCTCCGAGTTGAGCCTCAACGACCCGAAGGAGCTGACCCAGTGAGCGGCTACCAGTCGACCAAGACGGCATACGCAACGACCGAGAGTGCGTTCAAGGCGGACAACACTCCGTCCAACATGTGCGGGGTGACGCTGATGAACAACCAGGTCGGCGCCGTCGTGGCCGAGGTGATGGGCGCCAAGGAGGGCGTCACTATCACCCACCTGCCCTCCATGATCCGCGTGGATGGGATCAACCGGATGGACTTCGACTACGACGAGATCTCCGAGGCGCTCGGCGAGGAGGAGGGGTTCTACGACGCCGCGCAGTTCGAGGAGAACATGTCGACGCACTACGGCCGGATGATCCACGAGGACGACCGCACGATCATGTTCGCCAATCCCGAGGACGCAGCTGAATACATCGGCTTCGACCTCAAGACCTACACGAAGTGAGTCACCTCAGCTGATCCGCGAAACCTCAGGGAGGAACACGTGTACGAAAAGGACGGAAACAAGTACTTCGTCGTCGACAGCCACATGCACTACTGGGACGCCAGCAAGGCGAACTGGGTCAAGGGTCAGGAGCAGTACGCCAAGGGCTGGATCGAGTGCTTCCACGCCTATCAGGGCCTCGGCCCACCCGAGACGCACTGGACGCTCGAACACTTCTTGAAGTGCTCCGAGGACGACCTGATGAAGGACGTCTTCGAGGACGGGTACGTCGACGTGGCGGTCTTCCAGCCGACCTACCTCAAGGAGTGGTACGCCAACGGCTTCAACACCACCGAGCAGAACGGTGCCCTCTCGGAGAAGCATCCGGGCAAGTTCGTGGTCAACACGCGCTGGGATCCGCGAGACGGTGATCTCGGGCTCACCCAGCTCGAGGAGAACGTCGCCCGCTGGGGATCCAAGGGGGTCAAGCTCTACACCGCGGAGTGGAACAACGGCTCGCGCGGGTGGACGCTGAAGGATCCGGGTGCCTACCGCTTCTTGGAGAAGAGCCAGGAACTGGGCATCAAGAACATCCACGTGCACAAGGGACCGACGATCTGGCCCCTGGACAAGGATGCCTTCGACGTCTCCGACATCGACCACGCGGCGACCGACTTCCCCGAGCTCAACTTCATCGTCGAGCACGTGGGGCTGCCCCGGATCGAGGACTTCTGCTTCATGGCGACCCAGGAGCCGAACGTCTACGCGGGCCTCTCGGTGGTCATCGGCGGCCTGATGCACGCCCGGCCCAAGTTCTTCGCCAAGGTGATGGGAGAGCTGCTGTTCTGGGTCGGCGAGGACAAGATGACCTTCGGTAGCGACTACAGCATCTGGGAGCCGAAGTGGCAGATCGAGGGCTTCGTCGACTGGGACTACCCCAGTGAAGAGTTCTCCGACTATCCCCGCGTCACGGTGGACACCAAGAGGAAGATCCTCGGCCTGAACGCGGCCAAGCTCTACGGGATCGACGTCCCCGCCGAGTGCCAGCTGTCCGACGCCGGCGCGCCGGCCGCACAGGACGACGCGCGGCTCGTCGAGGAAGGGGCCTCAGTGTGACAGACACGGCGGACCTCCTGGTCGCCCTGGACACGGTGCGTGACCCCGAGCTCGACGAACCTGTGACCACCCTCGGTTTCGTGTCGTCGTGCACCGTGTCCGCGGCGGGGGACGCCCAGGTGCGCCTGCGGCTGCCGACCTACTTCTGCGCGCCGAACTTCGCCTTCCTCATGGTGGCCGATGCGTACGACGCGGTGAGTGGGGTGGCCGGGGTGCGGCACGCGGAGGTGCTGCTCGAGGACCACTTCGCCTCCGACGTCATCAATGCCGGGGTCGCGGCCCGGTCCGGGTTCGTCCAGTCCTTCGACGGTCTCGCCGCCGGTGAGCTGGACGAGCTCCGGGCCGACTTCGTGCGCAAGGCCGTGTTCGCGGGCACCGACCGTGTCTGCCGGCCACTCATGGCCGCTGGGAGCACAGCCGACGACCTTGCCGCGATGTCGCTCGGCGACGTGCCTGCCTCACCCGACCTGGACAGGCTGCGCGCACGACGAGCCGAGCTCGGCCTGCCAGCCGACGACAGTTCCCCCCTGCTCGTCGACACCGTCACCGGAGAGGGCATCGGCGCCGACGCGTTGCCGCTTCACCTGGGGCGAGCCCGGCTCACCCGGGTCAACATCGAGGCCAACGGCAGCATGTGCCGCGGCATGCTGAGCCACCGCTACGGATCCCGCGGACTGGGCGAAGTGGAGGAAGTCCGATGAAGGCCGTCCGACTGCACGGATACAACCAGCAACCCACCGTCGACGAGGTTCCCGAGCCCAAGGTGGCGGGTCCCCTCGATGTCGTGGTCAAGGTGGGCGGCGCCGGCGTGTGCCGTACCGACCTCCACATCATCCTGGGGCAGTGGGACGCGGCGATGAGCCCGAACCTGCCCTACACGATCGGTCACGAGAACGCCGGCTGGGTGCATGAGATCGGCTCGGCGGTCACCAACGTCGCCGTCGGGGACACCGTGATCCTGCACCCGACCCCGACGTGCGGCCTGTGCCGCGCCTGCCGGGCCGGGCAGGACATGCATTGCAGTGCGAGCACGTTCCCCGGGCTCGACGGAAGTGACGGAGGTATGGCGGAGTACCTGCTGACCTCCGCGCGCGCCTGCGTGAAGTTGGACCCGTCCACGCAACCCAAGGACGTCGCTGCGCTGGCCGACGCGGGCATCACGGCGTACCACGCCGTGCGCAAGGCGCTCCCACTGCTCTACCCGGGCACCACGGCCGTGGTCATCGGAGCCGGTGGCCTGGGCCATATCGGCATCCAGTGCCTGGCCGCGCTCAGCGCCACCAACATCGTCGTGGTCGACCGCAACCCCGACGCGCTCGCGCTTGCCAGCAAGCTCGGCGCCGGCGAGACCGTGGTTGCCGACGGCACGCAGGTCGACGCAGTCAAGGACCTCACCAACGGAGAGGGCGCCGACGTCGTGCTCGACTTCGTGGCCGAGGAGGGCGCCGAGAACGAGGGCTTCGCGATGACCCGACCCGGTGGCTCCTACTACGTGATCGGGTATGGCGGCACGCTGGTCGTTCCGACCCTCGACGTGATCTCCACCGAGCGCAACATCGTCGGCAACATCGTGGGCACTTACAACGAGCTGGCCGAGCTGATGGTGCTCGCCGAGGCCGGCAAGGTCACCCTCCACACCAAGACGTATCCGCTGGACGCTGCCCCCGACGCGCTTCGGGACCTGGAGGCAGGACAGGTGCGCGGTCGAGCGATTCTCGTCCCGTAGCTGTCACCGCTTCACCCACTCCATCCATCACGCGAGCTAAGGAAGCCCCATGGCCAAGGACCTGAGATTCGGCGAAGAAGCACGAGCCCTGCTGTTGTCGGGCGTCGACCAGCTGGCCGAGGCCGTGAAGTCGACGCTCGGCCCCAAGGGCCGCAACGTGATCCTGGAGAAGATCACTGGCTCGCCGGTGGTGACCAACGACGGCGTCACGATCGCCCGCGAGATCCACCTCAGCGACCAGTTCGAGAACATGGGTGCCCAACTCGTCAAGGAAGCCGCGATCAAGACCAACGA
>NZ_JANPEO010000044.1:0-2689 GCF_031422975.1 Nocardioides sp.
CCAGGCCCAGGCAGAGGTGTACAAGATCACCGAGCGCCGCGCCGCGGAGGACTACGCCCCGCTGAGCGACATCATGAACCCCGTCCTCGACGAGATTGAGGCGATCGGCAACCGTGACGCCGGGCTCTACGGCGTGCCCACCGGCTTCGCCGACCTCGATGAGCTGACCAACGGCCTGCACTCGGGGCAGATGATCATCGTGGCGGCCCGACCCGCCATGGGCAAGTCGACCCTCGCGCTCGACTTCTGCCGGGCCGCGTCGATCCACAACAACCTGACCAGCGTCTTCTTCATCCTCGAGATGAAGCGCACCGAGATCATGATGCGCCTGCTCTCCGCCGAGGCGAAGGTGCCGCTCAACCACATCCGCAACGGCACGATGCGCGACGACGACTGGGAGAAGCTCGCCCGCAAGATGGGGCAGGTCTCGGGGGCGCCGATGTTCATCGACGACAGCCCCAACATGACGATGATGGAGATCCGGGCCAAGGCCAGGCGCCTCAAGCAGCGCCACGACCTCAAGCTCATCGTCATCGACTACATGCAGCTGATGAGCTCGGGCAAGAAGGTCGAGTCCCGCCAGCTCGAGGTCTCGGAGTTCTCGCGGCAGATCAAGCTGCTGGCCAAGGAGCTCGAGCTGCCGATCATCGCGCTCTCCCAGCTCAACCGTGGGCCCGAGCAGCGCGCCGACAAGCGGCCGATGATGAGCGACCTCCGCGAATCCGGGTCGCTCGAGCAGGACGCGGACATGGTGATCCTGCTGCATCGCGACGACGTCTACGAGAAGGAGTCGACCCGCCCCGGCGAGGCCGACCTGATCGTGGCCAAGCACCGCAACGGTCCGACGCGCGACCTCACCGTGGCCTTCCAGGGCCATTACTCGCGCTTCGTGGACATGGCGCACTGACGGGCCGGTTGCCGACGATGGTCGAATCTGCAATGGAGCGATCCACTCCGCAGTCGTTGCAGTTTCACACCTGTCGCCGGACACCCTGAAAGGGACGGATCTGCCGAACTGAGATCCGTCACTCCGTCAGGGGTCTGGCGCGAGGACGTCACTTCGGTACGGCGCCAATCAGTTGCGGCAGGAGCCAGGGAGCTATCCAGCCCTGGACGCCGGACGGGGTCAGGTGCAGCCCGTCCGAGCGGACCTGATAGCCGCCGGCGGTCCAGGTGAAGCGGCCCTCCGGGGAGACTCGCTCGCCGAAGTCGACCACGGTCACGTTCGGATGGCGGCTCGCCACGCTGCGCAGCAACTGGTTCCACGCGGTCACCCGCGGCGGCTCGTCCTCCGGGTAGAGGCTCCCGTCCAGTTGTTCGTGGCGCCGGTTGTAGGGCTCGGTTGCGAGCAGCACGTGCGCCCCCCGCGCTCCGGCCACGCGGATGGCCAGGTCAAGCTCGGACCGCAGGTGCGCGTCGAACTCGGGGTCGCCGACGTGCGTCCACCGCCCATCCAGGACCCGGTCCATGGTCTCCCACCGCCCGACCAGGATGAACGCGACGTCCGGATTGTCCCTGGCAATGGCAGCCCGCCAGATCCGGGGCCAGTCCCGGCAGGTCGGCATCAGCCCGAGGTAGCGGCGGCCGACGTAGCGGAAGGGGGCAGTCCTGCTCACCCCGCAGCCCATGAGCGTGCGATCGCGCACGTCGAGTTCGGGATGGCTGGGCAGGTAGCTCACCAGCGTCCACGCAATCGAGTCGCCGAACACGTCGACCACAACCGGCTGCCCGGGCCGCCGATGATGCAGTGGCGGCATCGGCCCGGCCCGGGGCGACTTGGTCGCCTTACTGGATGGATCCTTCCCGCGGTCATCGGTGGCACCGGCCCCGGCGTCACCGTCGCCCGCCAGGAAACGGTCCACAACGGCAACGACCGACGCCTCCTCCGGCAGCGCCGGCAGCCGAGGCGTCGCGGTGGTGACCACCAACACCACGGCCCCGGCCGCAACCGCGACCCCTGCCCCGGTCGCGGCAAACACAGGGCGCCTCGGCCGTACCCGCAGTTGGATCGGGCGTTCAACGAGCACGTAGGAGATGAAGGCGATGCCCACGGTCAGGAGGCAACGCACAGCGAACAGGGTCAGGTCGTTCAGTCCGGTCCGATCCGCGTTGGCGGCGATGAACACTGGCCAGTGCCACAGGTAGACGCCGTAGGAGATCCGACCCAGCGCCGGGAGCGGAGGCACCGAGAGCAGCCGAGCGGACAACCCCGACGGGACCAGGACCACGTGCGCGATCACCACCGCCACGGCGAGCCCGATGCCGGCCATTCCTCCGTGGTAGAGCACCTCGTCCGTGCCCGACAGATGCGTGGCTGCCCACAACGTGGCCACGGCCGCCGCCGCTGCCAACCCACCCAGCCCCACTCGACGCCACCCTGGAGTGACCGACCGCGGCGTGGCCGGCCCCGCCGACTCGCCGCGAGGCTCGGTGGGCCCCTCGCTCCGGAGCGCCAGCAGGGCCGCGAGCGCAGCCCCGATCAGGATGCCTGCACCGCGGGTGTCGGTCCCGTAATAGGCCCGGCCCGGGTCCTCGGCGGAGTACGTCACCGCGAGCTGGGCGTCGGCGGGCGTGACGACGTCGAGCGAATCGACGAGCATCGGAGCAGTGGCTGCGATCTGGAGATTCGCCACATCGTGCGTCGACCCGATCCGGATCCAGCATCGACAGCACCGAACGCTCGACGCGC
>NZ_JANPEO010000045.1:0-14295 GCF_031422975.1 Nocardioides sp.
ATCGACCAGTGCGTCGCCCAGGGCGTCCCGTTCGCCCGGGAGTACGGCGGCCTGCTGGACAACCGCTCGTTCGGCGGCGTCCAGGTGTCGCGCACGTTCTATGCGCGTGGGCAGACCGGCCAGCAGCTGCTGATCGGCGCCTACCAGGCCCTCGAGCGCCAGGTCGCCGCCGGGACGGTCGAGACCTACACGCGGCACGAGATGCTCGAGCTCATCGTCGTCGACGACAAGGCCCGCGGAATCATCGCCCGCGACATGGTCACCGGTGCCGTCGAGACCCACCTGGCCGACGTCGTGGTGCTGGCCAGCGGCGGCTACGGCAACGTCTTCTACCTCTCGACCAACGCGATGGGCTGCAACGTCACCGCCGCGTGGCGAGCGCACCGCAAGGGCGCCTACATGGCCAACCCCTGCTACACGCAGATCCACCCGACCTGCATCCCGGTCTCGGGCGCACACCAGTCGAAGCTGACACTGATGAGCGAGTCGCTGCGCAACGACGGCCGGATCTGGGTGCCGAAGAACCAGGCCGACTGCGAGAAGGATCCGCGTGACATCCCCGAGGAGGACCGCGACTACTACCTCGAGCGGATCTACCCCTCGTTCGGCAACCTGGTCCCCCGCGACATCGCGTCGCGCGCGGCCAAGAACGTCTGCGACGAGGGCCGCGGGGTCGGCCCGAAGGTCGAGGGCGTGGCCCGGGGTGTCTACCTCGACTTCTCCGCCGCCATCGAGCGACTGGGCAAGGACGGCATCGAGGAGAAGTACGACAACCTCCTCGACATGTACGAGCGGATCACGGGTGAGAACCCCTACGAGGTGCCGATGCGCATCTACCCCGCCGTGCACTACGTCATGGGCGGCGTCTGGGTCGACTACGACCTGATGTCGACCATCCCCGGCCTGTTCGTCACCGGTGAGGCCAACTTCTCCGACCACGGCGCCAACCGCCTCGGCGCCTCGGCGCTGATGCAGGGTCTGGCCGACGGCTACTTCGTGCTGCCGCACACCATCCGCGACTACCTCGCGGACGGTCCGTTCGAGAAGGTCGATGAGTCCCACCCGGCGGTGCTCGAGGCGCGGGCGTCCGTCGAGGAGCGCATCGATCAGTTCCTCAACGCCAACGGCACCCGCAGCGTCGACTCCTACCACCGCGAGCTCGGCAACATCATGTGGGAGTACTGCGGCATGGAGCGGACCGAGGACGGCCTGAAGAAGGCCATCGACCTGATCCGCACCCTCAAGGACGACTTCTGGCGCAACGTCAAGGTGCTCGGCACCAACGAGTCGCTCAACCAGTCGCTCGAGAAGGCTGGCCGCGTTGCCGACTTCATCGAGCTCGGTGAGCTGATGTGCATCGACGCCCTGAACCGCCGCGAGTCCTGCGGTGGCCATTTCCGGGGCGAGTCGCAGACCGAGGACGGCGAGGCGCTGCGCCACGACGACCTCTTCGCCTACGTCGCCGCGTGGGAGTTCGCCGGCGACGGGGAGCCGCCAGTCCTGCACAAGGAAGAACTCACCTACACAGCCATCGAGATGAAGCAGCGGAGCTACAAGTGAGCAGCAACAACAACATGAGCCTGACGCTCAAGATCTGGCGCCAGCCCGACTCCGTCACGGCCGGCTCGATGCACACCTACCAGGTCGACGACGTGTCCCCGGACATGTCGTTCCTGGAGATGCTCGACGTCCTCAACGAGGACCTCAACGCCTCGGGTGAGGACCCGATCGCGTTCGACTCCGACTGTCGCGAGGGCATCTGCGGCACGTGTGGCCTGATGATCAACGGCGACGCCCACGGTCCCGAGGTCACCACCACCTGCCAGCTGCACATGCGCTCGTTCACCGACGGCGAGACGATCACCATCGAGCCGTGGCGTGCCACCGCCTTCCCGGTGATCAAGGACCTCGTCGTCGACCGCAGCGCCTTCGACCGGATCATCCAGCAGGGTGGCTACATCTCGGTCAACACCGGATCGGCCCCCGAGGCCCACTCCGTGCCGGTCCCCCGCGACGACGCGATGCGCGCCTTCAGCGTCGCCACCTGCATCGGCTGCGGTGCCTGCGTCGCGGCCTGCCCCAACGGCTCTGCGTCGCTGTTCATGGGTGCCAAGATCACCCACCTCGGCGAGCTGCCGCAGGGCCAGCCCGAGCGCGACTCGCGCGTGGTCAACATGGTCGGCCAGCACGACCACGAGGGCTTCGGTGGCTGCACCAACATCGGTCAGTGCACCGCCGCGTGTCCCAAGGAGATCCCGCTCGACGTGATCTCGCAGCTGAACAAGGACCTGCGCACCGCGCTGAAGCACGGGCACTGACCCCTCGGCTGGTCAGGGAGTGCGCCGCAGCACCTTCGCCCCCCACGCGGCGAACACGCCACCGAGGACCAGGTTGACCACGATCAACCCCGAGTGGGCGATCCAGTAGCCGGCCGGACGGTCCTCGCCGGAGCTGTGGGCGGCGTACAGGTTCTTGGTGAACATGCTCCAGGTGATGACGTTCCACACGGCGACGCCGAGCAGGAACAGGCCGTGCTTGCGCTGGAGCTGCATGTCACTTCTTCTTTCGTCGGAGTACGGCGACCAGCGCGAGCATCACGCCGGCGCCTGCGGCAAAGGAGCCCGTGGCGATGCCCGTGGCAGGAGCGGGAGTCGGGGCCAGGCGAGCCACCTCGATCTGCGGCCCCTGGACCACCGCGTCGTCGCGCCACTGCTCGCGCTCGCGCTGGGCGCGGGCGGCCTGCGACGTGTAGGCCCACGAGGCGGCCAGGACCACGACCCGGGAGAAGTAGTTCATCCAGACGACGAGGATCAGGGCGATCCCGAACGCCTGGGCCGCGGGCTGGTCCTTGGTGCCGGCCAGGAGGTAGGTCGAGAGCTGCTTGAGCAGCTCGAAGCCGACAGCACCCAGCAGCGCCCCGGACCACAGCGACCCACTCGGCACGTCGGGAGCCGCCAGCAGCCGGAAGAACGCGAAGAACAGCACGGCGTTGGCGGCGAGCCCGAGGGCGAGGCCGATCACCCAGACCACGGGCGTCGCGCCGGCGCCGAGGCCGAGGAAGTCGAGGATCGGGGTCGCGAGCTTGGTGGCCACCCCGGAGATCGCCACGCTGCCGATCAGCACCGACCCCAGGGCGAGAAGGGCGAGGATGTCGCGGAGCTTGCCGAGGAAGAAGTTCGGCCGCTCCTTCTCCGGCTCCTCGAACACCGCGATGAGGGCCGCGCGCATGCCGGAGAGCCAGCCGAGGCCGGAGTAGAGGGCGAGCACGAGCCCCACACTCAAGATGCCGGGTGCGTTCTCCTGGAAGGTCGACAGCTGGAGGCCGTCCTTGCCGCCGACGATCGAGGGGAGGACGTCGTTGATCGCGGTGATGAGGTCCTTGTCGGCGTTGGGGTAGGCCCGGGACACGAAGCCGACGACCGCGAAGGACAACGCCAGGATCGGGAAGAACGACAAGAACGCGAAGTAGGTGACCGCCGCGGCCAGGGCGCTGCCGTTCACGTTGCCGTAGTGCCCGACCATCCGGACGAAGTGGTCGAGCAGCGGCGAGCGCTCCCGTGCGTCCTGCAGGCGCTGCTTGACAGTGTCGATCAACGACATGGTGGGGCTCCCGAGATCAGACGGTGGTGGTCCGGAGCGCGAACTCGCGGGTGGGCTGCCAGCCGGCACCGTCGTCGTGGACGTAGAGCGCGAAGTGCTCCGTCGTGAAGTCGCACTCGAAGTCCGCGAGCTCGGCGAACGCCCGGTCGAGCTGGACGTCGTCGAGGTGGTGGGCGATGGTGACGTGCGGGTGGTAGGGGAAGCCGAGCTCGACGGCGAGCGGCCCGCGGCGTACGCACTGGGCCAACAGCTCGCACTGGGAGATCCCCTCGACCACCGAGACGAAGACGACGGGTGAGACCGGGCGGAAGGTGCCGGTGCCGCGCAGGTGGATCCGGAAGGCGTCCACCGTGCCGGCCACGGCCGTCAGGTGCTCCTCCACGGCCGACAGCTCGGGGGCCGCGACCTCGATCGGCGGGATCAAGGTGATGTGCGTGGGGATCTGCGTGGCTGTGAGGTCGCCGACGGAGGTCCGGTAGTCCTGGAGCTCCGTGGCCCAGGGCTCCGGAATCGCTACGGCAACTCCGATGGTCGGCACGCCGCGACCCTACCCAACTGGGTCGCGGCCCCGAGCAGGCGGTTTGTAGGATCGCTCCTCGTGAGCGACTCCTATCAGGCAGCCCGGGCGCGCAGCGCCGCGATCGAGAAGCGACTGGAGGAGAATCCCGCGAGCTTGCGGATGCTGACGGGTGACCGGCCGACCGGCGCCCTGCACATCGGTCACTACTTCGGCTCGATCAAGAACCGCGTCAAGCTCCAGCAGAGCGGGGCCGAGATCTGGCAGCTCATCGCCGACTACCAGGTCATCACCGACCGGGAGATGCTCGGCGACATCCGGGGCAGTGTGCGCAACCTCGTGATCGACAACATCTCGGCCGGCCTCGACCCCGACAACGCCACGATGTTCACCCACTCGGCCGTGCCCGCGCTCAACCAGCTGATGCTGCCGTTCCTCAGCCTGGTCAGCGTGGCTGAGCTGCAGCGCAACCCCACCGTCAAGGACGAGGCGAAGACCGCCGGCATCACCAGCATCGGCGGCCTGTTGCTCACCTACCCCGTCCACCAGGCCGCCGACATCCTCTTCTGCAAGGCCAACGTCGTGCCGGTCGGTCGCGACCAGCTGCCGCACCTGGAGCAGACGCGCGTCGTCGCGCGCCGCTTCAACGAGAGGTACGGCGCCACCTTCCCCGAGCCCGATGCGCTGTTGTCCGAGGCGACCCTGATCCTCGGCCTCGACGGCACCAAGATGAGCAAGTCCAAGGGCAACGTCATCGAGCTGCGGATGACGGCCGACGAGACTCGAACGGTGCTCAAGGGTGCCAAGACCGACAGCGACCGGGTGATCACCTACGACCCGGACGCCCGCCCCGAGGTCGCCAACCTGCTCCTGCTCGTCTCCCTGTGCGAGGGCGTGCCGCCCGAGCAGATCGCCGAGGAGATCGGCGACGGTGGCGGCGGTGCCCTGAAGAAGCGCCTGACCGACGCCATCAACACCGAGCTCGCGCCGTTGCGCGCCCGCCGGCTGGAGCTCGAGCACGATGCGGCGTACGTCGCCGACATCCTGCGCGCCGGCAACGCGCGCGCCAACGAGGTCGCCGAGGCGACGCTCGCCGAGGTGCGCGAGCGGATGGGCATGGTCTACACCTGAGCGAGACGGACCGACCTACGGTTTCGTAACCAGCGCAACCGTAGGTCTGGCGCATTAGTTAACCCGCCAGTAACATCCGACCGCCGGGACGCCCGGTGAGAGGCAGTTGCTTGGGAGGGCACCGACCCATGACACGCGCACGCACCCTTGTCGCATCGCTCGCGACGATCGCTGCATCAGCCATCGTCTTCGTGGCAGCACCAGCGCAAGCCGTCGTCGACGAACCGCCACGACCGGCGTTCTACGAGGCACCCGCGACCCTGCCCGCGGCCAACGGCACCGTGATCCGAAGCGAGACGCTGAGCTTCCTGCTCGACCCCGCCAACGCCACCAGCCTGGTCACCAACGCCAAGCGCGTGCTCTACAAGACCACCAACCGGAGCGGCAAGGCGATCGCGGTCTCCGGCGTCGTGCTCGTGCCCAGGACCGCCTGGGTCGGGATCGGCAGCCGCCCGGTCATCGGCTTCGCGGCCGGCACGCAGGGCATGGGCGATCGGTGCGCGCCGTCGCGCCAGTACAGCGAGGGCTTCGAGTACGAAGGCTTCGCCATCCAGGGGCTGCTCACGCGGGGCTACGCCGTCGCGGTGACCGACTACGAGGGTCTCGGCACCGCCGGCATCCACACCTACATGGACCGCGTCTCGCAGGGTCGTGCCGTGCTCGACGTCATCCGTGCCGCCCAGCGCATCCCGGGCACCGGCCTCTCGTCCACCAGCCCCGTGGGCATCGAGGGCTACTCGCAGGGGGGCGGCGCGGCCGCCTCCGCCGGCGAGCTCGCCTCGACGTACGCCCCCGAGCTCAAGCTCAAGGGCGTCGCGGTCGGTGCCGTCCCCGCCGACCTGAAGCAGGTGGCCGCCACCCTCGACGGGGGCCTCTACTCCGCGTTCGCGTTCTTCGCGCTGCGCGGGATCTCCGCCAGCTACGGCGTCGACTTGGTGCCCTACCTCAACGCCAAGGGCGTCGAGACCATGACCACGGTCGAGCAGGACTGCGTCTTCGACCTCTTCGGTCACTCCTTCGTGAAGTCCTCGACGCTGAGCTACAACGGCAAGCCGATGTCGGACCTGATCGCGCTGCCACAGTTCGGCGCCATGATCGCCGACCAGAAGATCGGCAACATCAAGCCGACGGTGCCGGTGTTCGTCAGTCACTCGGCGCTCGACGACGTGATCCCCTATGCCGTGGGCAGGGCGATGGCGAAGTCCTGGTGCAACAAGGGTGCCAACGTGCGGATGTCGACCAACGTGCTCCCCACGCACGTCGGCGGCTACGTGCCGTTCGTCGCGGAGGCGTCGCTGTTCTTCGAGGGCCGGTTCGCCGGTCTGCCGCAGCTGAGCAACTGCTGGCTCATCTGACCGGCTGATCGACGGCGTGGCCCGGGCCGCTCACGCGGTCCAGGCCACGCTCTCGATCACGTGGTCTGCCCACTGGTTGATGCCGGTCAGCTCGCGGCGGCGTGCCATCAGCTCCACGAGCTCGTGCGTTCGCCGATCGCGCAGCGCGCGACGTCGTGCGAGCTCGGCTTCAGGAGGCTGGGAGGTCGGCTTCTCGTTCATGACCGAAGCCTGGTCGAGACGTGCTAACGAACGGTTGACCCCGTGTTACACGTGGGTTCCAGCTTCGACGTTTTCGGTTGTCACTGCGTTACGTCGAAGCACCATCGCGGAAAGCACCAGCACGGCGAAGCCGGCGGCACTGAGCCCGACGCCGACCAGCGCGGGGGCGCGGTAGCCCCAGCCGGCGGCGATCACGAGGCCACCGAGCCAGGCGCCCAGGGCGTTGGCGACGTTGAGCGAGGCGTGGTTGAGCGCCGCCCCGAGGGTCTGGGCGTCACCGGCCACGTCCATCAGGCGCAGCTGCAGGTTGACCACGAGCACCGAGCCGAGTGCGGTGATCAGGAAGACCACAGGCAGCGCCAGCCAGCCGCCGGGAGCGGTCAACCAGAAGAGCATCAGGGTGGCACCCATGCCCGCGGCGCCGATCAGCAGCGACCGGAAGATCGACCAGTCGGCCATCACCCCGGCGAGATAGGTGCCGGCCACCATGCCGAGGCCGAACGACATCAGGAAGACCGGCACGGCCGACTCCCCCAGACCGCCGATGCCGGTGACGGTCGGCGCGATGTAGGTGTAGACCGCGAACATGCCGCCGAAGCCGATGGCACCGGCCAGCAGGGTCAGCCACACCTGCGGCTTCGTGAAGGCAGTGAGCTCGCGACGACCGCTCGCCTCGGCGTCCCCGGGGCAGCTGGGCACGAACGCCAGCACGAGCGCGAGGGTGACGACACCGAGGGCGGTGACGCCCCAGAAGGCGGTGCGCCAGCCGAGGTGCTGTCCGAGCCACGTCGCGGCCGGTACGCCGACCACGTTGGCCACGCTCAGGCCGAGCATGACCGCCGCGACGGCGCGGCCCTTGCGTGCCGGGCTGGCCATGCTGGCGGCCAGCAGTGACGCGACCCCGAAGTAGGCACCGTGAGGAAGGCCGGCGGCGAAGCGAGCGAGCACGAGTGCGCCGTACGACGTCGCGAGGGCGCTGGCGGCGTTGCCGACGGCGAAGGCGACCATCAGCGCCACGAGCAGGGCACGACGAGGCAGTCGGGCACCGAGGAAGGCCAGGACGGGGGCGCCGACGACGACACCCAGGGCATAGGCCGAGATGAGGTGACCGCCGGTGGGGATCGAGACCTCGACGCCGCGGGCGATCTGCGGCAGCAGGCCCATCGTCACGAACTCCGTGGTGCCGATCGCGAAGCCGCCCATCGCCAGCGCCAGGATCGCGAGCCCGTAGTGGCGGGCGCGGACCACCGGCGTGTGGTCGATCTCTGCGGCATCGGAAGTCGTCGTCATGGGCACTTCATTCTCCAAGGCCCGCAGCCCCCGGCCAATTCCCCGGGCGTGATTCGTAGGGTGACGTGATGGACTCCACGACCCGTCCCTCAGGCACCCGCCCTACTTCTACCCGGGTCAGCAGATCGTGTGGCGGTATGGCGCCATCACGGCACCGCACTTCGCGCTCACCCTCACGGTGGTCCGCGACGATGCGGACGCGCTCGTGGCGTGGCTGCCAGCGGGCACGCCCGGTCTCGTGGTCGAACGCGCGGACGGTCTGGCACTGAGAGCCCCTGAAGCACTCGACACGGCGTTCACCGCCGAGCGGGTGCAGGGTCAGAGCCCGTGGACGGAATACGACGTGCTGCGGGTCGCGCTCACGGCGCAGCCCTGGTCCATGTGGGTGTTCTTCACACGGGAGGGGGAACACGTGGGCTGGTACGTCGACCTCGAGGACGCGCATCGGCGCGACGCCGACACGATCTACTCGAATGACCGCGTGCTCGATCTGTGGGTGGAGCCTGACCGCGCGCGCGAGCGCAAGGACGAGGACGAACTCGAGCTTGCCGTCGTACAGGGTCGCTACAGCCGCGCTCAGGCCGACGCCTTCCTGGCCGACGCAGCCCGGATCGAGGAGGTCATTGACGCCTGGGGATCTCCGTTCGCGGACGGCTGGGAGACGTTTAGCCCCGACCCGGCATGGACCATTGCGTCGGAGCCGCCACCTGCGGTTGTCCACGGCTGACAGATTCCCGGTCAGCGCCTTCAGTCGTCAGGAATTGAACCGCGGGCCGCGCGCTACCGAACAGTCGGGTTGGCTCCGAGCGTATTTTCCAACCGTACGGTTCGGTAGCGTCGATCGGCTCGAGCATCTCCTCGAGGCCGCCGCCCCAGGTACGGGCTTCGAGACGACGACCGTGAGCAACGCCGGCGGCTTCACTCCCAGGTCACAGCGAGGCGAGCGCCTCGTTGAAGGTGGCGCTGGGACGCATCACCGCGTTGGCGAGCGCGTCGTCCGGCTCGTAGTAGCCGCCGATGTCCGCGGGCGAACCCTGGACAGCTAGGAGCTCCTCGACGATCTTCGTCTCGTTCTCGCGCAGAGTGCCGGCCAGGGCTGCGAACGCCGTCGCCAGCTCGGTGTCGTCGGTCTGGCCGGCGAGCTCCTCGGCCCAGTAGAGGCCGAGGTAGAAGTGCGAGCCGCGGTTGTCGATGGTGCCGAGCCTGCGTCCGGGAGAGCGGTCCTCGTTGAGGAACGTCTCGGTCGCGCGGTCCAGGGTGTCGCTGAGGATCTTGGCGCGCGGGTTGTTGTCGTAGGCCGCCAGGTGCTCGAGCGACGCGGCCAGCGCGAAGAACTCGCCGAGACTGTCCCAGCGCAGGTAGTTCTCCTTGACGAGCTGCTGGACATGCTTGGGCGCCGAGCCCCCGGCGCCGGTCTCGAACAGGCCCCCGCCGTTCATCAGCGGGACGATCGAGAGCATCTTGGCGCTCGTGCCCAGCTCCAGGATCGGGAACAGGTCGGTGTTGTAGTCACGCAGCACGTTGCCGGTCACCGAGATGGTGTCCTCACCCCGACGGATCCGCTCGACCGAGGTCGCGCAGGCGTCCGCCGGTGCGGCGATGGTGATGTCCAGCCCGGACGTGTCGTGCTGGGGCAGGTAGGCCCGGACCTTCTGGATCAGGTTGGCGTCGTGGGCGCGGGTCTCGTCGAGCCAGAAGATGGCCGGCGAGCCGGTGGCCCGGGCCCGGGAGACGGCCAGCTTGACCCAGTCCTGGATCGGCGCGTCCTTGGTCTGGCAGGCGCGCCAGATGTCGCCCCGCTCGACGTTGTGGCTGAGCAGCTCGTCACCGTTGGCGCCGACGAACGCGATCGTCCCGTCGGCCGGCACCTCGAAGGTCTTGTCGTGCGAGCCGTACTCCTCGGCCGCCTTGGCCATCAGGCCGACGTTGGACACCGAGCCCATGGTGGAGGGGTCGAAGGCGCCATGGGCACGGCAGTCGTCGATCACGGTCTGGAAGACGCCGGCGTAGGAGGAGTCCGGGATGACCGCGAGGGTGTCGGCCTCCTGGCCGTCCGGTCCCCACATGTGTCCGCTGGTGCGGATCATCGCGGGCATGCTCGCGTCGACGATGACGTCGGAGGGCACGTGCAGGTTGGTGATGCCCTTGTCGGAGTCGACCATGGCCAGCGCGGGACCGTCGGCCAGCTCGGCCTCGAAGGACGCCTTGATCTCGTCGGCCTGGTCCAGCGCCCCGATGCCGCCGAGGATGCCGGCGAGTCCGTCGTTGGGGCTCAGGCCGGCGGCGGCCAGCGCGTCGCCGTACGCGGCGAAGGTCCTGGGGAAGAACGCACGCACGACGTGGCCGAAGATGATCGGGTCGGAGACCTTCATCATCGTGGCCTTGAGGTGCACCGAGAAGAGCACGTCGTCGGCCTTGGCGCGCTCGATCTGCGCCTTGAGGAACTCGTTGAGCGCATCGACGCGCAGGACGGTGGCGTCGATGACCTCACCGGGGAGCACCGCGAGGTCGTCCTTGAGCACCGTGACAGTGCCGTCGGCGGCAGTGTGCTCGATCCGCAGCGTGTCCGCAGCGGCGAGCACGACGGACAACTCGTTGTGGCGGAAGTCGTCGGCGTCCATGGTCGCGACGTTGGTGCGCGAGTCGGCGCTCCAGGCACCCATCGAGTGCGGGTGCGAGCGCGCGTAGTTCTTCACGGCGGCGGGCGCTCGACGGTCCGAGTTGCCCTCACGCAGGACCGGGTTGACCGCCGAGCCCTTGACCTTGTCGTACTTGGAGCGGGTGGCCTTCTCCTCGTCCGTCTGCGGGTCCTCGGGGTAGTCCGGGAGGTCGTAGCCCTTGTCCTGCAGCTCCTTGACCGCGGCCTTGAGCTGCGGGAGGGAGGCGGACACGTTGGGCAGCTTGATGATGTTGGCCTCGGGCTTGGTGGCCAGCTCGCCGAGCTCGGCGAGCGCGTCGTCGAGGCGCTGGTCCTCGGTCAGCCGCTCGGGGAACTGGCTGATGATCCGCGCCGCGACCGAGATGTCGCGGGTCTCGACCTCGACGCCGGCGGTCCTGGCGTAGGCCGCGACGATCGGCAGGAACGAGTACGTCGCCAGCATGGGTGCTTCATCGGTGTGGGTGTAGATGATCTTGGCCATGAGTACGAGGCGCTCCTAGGGACGAGACGTGGGTCGACGCGTGAAACTAACTTGACATCAAGATACCTGACCGTGCGTCCGCCCAGCCTCGCACCCGCACTGCTTGCCTCGCTAGAGTGCCCGTGGTCCACGGGGGTGGGCGCTCGACTTCTCAGGAAGGCTGCCGGCGATGACAGACCACCGCACGTCGTACGACGACACACCGACCACCGGTCACAAGTTCGCGGCCGAGGTGCTGGGCACCTTCGTGCTGGTGTTCTTCGGCGTCGGCGCCGCCCTCATGAGCGGGGGGGACTACATCACCACCGGCCTCACCTTCGGCCTGACCGTGGTGGTGATGGCCTATGCCGTCGGTCGCATCTCCGGAGGACACTTCAACCCGGCCGTCACCCTGGGCGCCGTCCTCGGTGGCCGGCTGCCGTGGAGCTCCGTGCCGGTCTACGTCGGCGCCCAGCTCGTCGGCGCCCTGATGGCCGGCGCCGCGCTCTTCGGCCTCATGCACGGCTTCGACGGCTACAGCGCCGAGGGCGGGATCGGGGCCAACTCCTTCGGCTCCGCGGGCTCCGGCTACGCCATGTGGGCGGCCTTCGCCCTCGAGGCGTTGCTGACCCTCGTGTTCCTCTACGTCATTCTCGCCGTCACCGACGAACGCAACGAGTTCCAGGCGCTGATGGGCCCGCTCGCCATCGGCTTCGCGCTGGCGATGATCCACTTCGCCTCCATGGGCGCGACCGGCACGTCGGTCAACCCGGCCCGATCGATCGGCGTCGGCGTCTTCGGCGGCACCGACGCGATCCTCCAGCTGTGGCTGTTCATCGTGGCGCCGCTCGTCGGTGCCGCCATCGCCGGCCTGACCTACCCGCTGATCTTCGGTCACGGCTCCGAGCCGGTCGCCGGTTCGGGGCTCAGCTTCGGAGGTGGTCGCCAGCCGCAGGCGTACGCGCCGCCGACCACGTACGAACAGCAGTGGAACCAGGGTCAGCCGCAGCAACCGTGGCAGGCGGCGCCCCCCGCGCCGCCGCAGCAGCAGCAGTGGAGCCGGCCCGCGCCCGACCCCTACGCACGGCCTGTCCAGCCGCAGCCGCCCGCGCAGCAGTGGAGCCAGCCGGCGCCCGACCCGTACGCGCCGCCGGCCCAGCAGCCTCCCCAGGAGTGGGGCAGGCCGACCGAGGACGACGGCGAGGACGGCCGCACCCAGGTGCGGCGCCCCGACTAACGCAGCTGCGAGCTCACCAGCGTGACGGTCTCGGTCTCGCCCTCCTCGACGACGAGGCCGAGACCTTCCGCGTAGAACGCGTGTTCCTCCACGCCCGGCTCCAGGGGCGTGGTGTCGAGCGTCTCGACGAGGTGGGTCCACTCCCCTCGGGTCGCCTCGAGGCTCACCACCTCGGCCACGTCCTCGGCCACGCCCTCGCGGAACTCGCGCCGGTAGCCGTCGCCGACGCGCGGGCGGGCCGCCATCGCCAGGCCCGCCCTGGCACCGTCGAGGCCCGCCTCCCAGGAACCCTCGGTGCTCGGCCGTCCCTGGTCGAACGAGGTGGTGTCCTCGCCGAAGGACCAGACGTTTCCCCGGGCGTCCTGGGCGTACCACTCGAAGGTGTCCTCGATGACGGCACCCGAGACGTCCCGGACGACGTCGTGGACCACGGTCGTGCTCACGCCGGCCACCTCGCGGGTGTCGTCGGCGACGCTCACCTCGATCGTCGCGATCACCTCACCGGCCTCGGCCACCTCGTAGCGCCAGACGCTGCCCGGCGCCAAGGGCAGCCACGGGTTGTCGATCGCGCGAACGAAGTCGGCCGGGTCGGGCGTCGCCGTCGGGATCTCGAGCCCGTCGACCCCCGCCGGGTCGAGCGAGCGCGGCACCCCGACGGCGCACCCGGTGGTGGCCGGGCCGAGCGCGACCAGCGAGATGACCGCCATCCGGACCAGACCGCGGCGGAGGGGGGCTGAGCTCGGCATGGGAGCAGAATGCCAGCCAGCCCTCCCGGTCCGGACACCGAGCGGCGCTGCTAGCGTCGCTGGCGGATCAACCACCACCCAACTTCGCCTACAGGAGTCTCCGTGAGCACCACTCCCTTGAAGGTCGCCGTCACCGGCGCGGCCGGTCAGATCGGCTACAGCCTGCTCTTCCGTCTCGCCAGCGGCTCGCTGCTCGGCGAGCGTCCCATCGAGCTGCGGCTGCTGGAGATCGAGCCCGCGCTCAAGACCCTCGAGGGCGTCGTCATGGAGCTCGACGACTGCGCCTTCCCGCATCTCGCCGGGGTCGAGATCGGCCATGACCCCGAGCAGATCTTCGACGGCGTCAACCTCGCGCTCCTCGTCGGCGCCCGCCCCCGCGGCCCCGGCATGGAGCGCGGCGACCTGCTCTCCGCCAACGGCGCGATCTTCACCGCGCAGGGCAAGGCCCTCATCGCCGTGGCCGCCGCTGACGTCCGGGTGGGCGTCACCGGCAACCCGGCCAACACCAACGCCCTCATCGCCTCGAAGAACGCCCCGGACATCCCGGCCGAGCGCTTCTCCGCGCTGACGCGGCTCGACCACAACCGCGCGATCTCCCAGCTCGCGGCCAAGACCGGCGCCAAGGTCACCGACATCAAGAAGATGACGATCTGGGGCAACCACTCGGCGACCCAGTACCCCGACCTCTTCCACGCCGAGGTCAACGGCGTCAACGCCGCCGAGGCCGTGGGCGACCAGGACTGGCTGGAGAACACCTTCATCCCGACCGTCGCCAAGCGCGGCGCCGCGATCATCGAGGCGCGTGGCTCCTCCAGCGCCGCCTCGGCCGCGTCGGCCACCGTCGACGCCGCCCGCGACTGGCTGCTCGGCTCCGCGGCCGGCGACTGGGTCTCGATGGCCGTCGTCTCCGACGGCTCCTACGGAGTGCCCGAAGGCCTGATCTCGTCGTTCCCGGTGACCACCAGGGACGGGGACTGGGAGATCGTCCAGGGCCTCGAGATCGACGACTTCTCGCGTGCGCGCATCGATGCCTCGACCGCCGAGCTGGCCGAGGAGAGGGACGCCGTCACCGAGCTCGGCCTGATCTGATCCACCTGCA